>NZ_CAXTNP010000020.1:0-48314 GCF_964245575.1 uncultured Nostoc sp.
GCATTTGTTGATTCGGCGTACGCATTTGTTGATTCGGCGTACGCATTTGTTGATTCGGCGTACGCATTTGTTGATTGCACTTATTCTCAAACAACAAATCGATATGAAAAATGAGTAAAAATACAGACAAACTCGTAATTATTTCGTTGAACTTTTAATGAAATAAATCCCCAAAACTACCCATCTCAGGCAAAAGCATACTCCACTATGTTGAAAAAGGAATTTTAAAAAAAAAGGATATCTCATGTCTTTAAGAACTCGTGGTTCTGCTGCTGTTGACAAAGCCCAACTTCGTCTCGCCTTGCTTAAATCCGTTGATGAAAATCTGGATTTAGGACATGGATTAACCATTGAAGCCTACAACCACCTGCTCAACACTACCCGTGCGACGTTAGAAGCTCATAACACGCTTGTGTCCAATCTTGAAGAATCGCGTAAAACAATAATCCAGATGGATAAAGCCCTCAGTGAAATGTCTGAACGAATGCTAAGTGGAGTTGCAACTATCTACGGCAGAAACAGTATAGAGTATTCCAAAGCTGGTGGCTCTAATGGAAAAAGAAATAAACAATCTAGTTCAAAAGTTGCTCCAGTTGTAGCGGTTCTTTCCACTCAACCTGCTCAAGCTGCAATTGTGAATGCCTCAACTAACGGTAACGGCACAACTCCTTTGCTGCAATAATCCACTTCCTGCATAAATCTAATGCAGTGTCAAGCTTAAATTTGTGCATTAAATGTAAGTTGGGTTAAAGTAAGGAAACCCAACATCGATTATGTTGTTGGGTAATGCATTGCCTCAACCCAGCCCAATACGGTTCGGTTAACGTTTTTATATTTTGAAGATCCCCCCAACCCCCCGATAAATTGGGAGGCTTCCAAGCCTCTTTTACCCCCAATTTATCGGGGGTCGCCGTAGGCGGGGGGATCTTAACCGAACCGTATTGCAATTCAACCTACATTTAATCAATTTTGGGGGTTTAATTCCCCTGCCTAACGACGGCAGCACGTTTCGATACCTAACTGAAATCCCCATTACAAAACGTAATTACGAATTATTTTATTTTCTTTCTAGAGTGTATTTTTTACCGCTTCATGAAATAAATCTCTACCTGACATCAGTAAACAACTTTGTTCGTATTCTTAACATAACTGTCGGTATATTTTACCTAGTGCCGATATTTTTTAAAACCCCTGCAACAGTTCAATTTGGATAGGGTAATTTGTCGTCAACATTTTTTGCATTATTTAAGTAAAATTGTGTAAGTAAGTCGGCGAGAAAAATTCAATGTAGATGAAGAAATATAAATCGTTTGTAGGGTGCGTTAGCCTACGGCATAACACACTATACATGCGAATTCCGAAAGCGTTGCGTTAGCGATTCTTGCCTACGGCACGCTCTTGCATTCGAGCGTCATTGCGAATTGCGAATTGCAAATTGATATAACACACCCTATATTGAAATTTCTTAACAATGAATATTACATTGAAATTTATTAATAAAAATTAATGAAAGCTGGACAAATTGATACAGAAATGGCAAGGCTAGAAGCCCTCCGCCAGTATCAAATTCTTGACACCGAACCCGAAGAAGCTTACGACAATCTTGCTCAGTTAGCGGCATTTATTTGTGGCACTCCCATCTCCTTGGTAAATTTAATTGATGAAAACCGTCAATGGTTTAAGGCAAAAGTCGGTTTAGATGTATCAGAAATGCCCCGCAGTGTTGGGTTATCTTACCTTTGCGAAGAGCGGCGTAACGTTGTAGTGGTTCCTGATACTCTAGCTGATGAAAAATTGGCAAATAATGCGGCAGTAACTGGCTATCCCTATGTGCGGTTTTATGCAGGTGTACCCCTAATTACGCCGCAGGGAGATATGCTGGGAACTCTGTGTGTAATTGACCAAGTTCCAAAAGAATTGAGCCAAAAACAAGTGGAGGCGCTTGTAGCTCTGAGCCGCTTGGTAATCGACCAATTAGAACTCAGGCGTTATGTAACTGAGGTATCTGAAGTTACCGATAAACTAATGGCGCACCAGCAAGCAGCACACGCCGAGTCTGAAGCTGCCAGAATCCGCATTGCTAATTTGCTCGAAAGCATCACTGATGCGTTTTTTGCCTTAGATAAAAAGTGGCGATTTACTTACATTAATGGTCAAGCAGAACTGTTATTGCAAAAAACCCAGAATGAACTTTTGGGTAAAAACATTTGGGAGGTATTTCCAGAACTCATAGACACAACATTCCATCGTGAGTATCACAGGGCAATCTTAGAACAGGTAAGTGTGGAATTTGAGGAGTTTTATCCGCCACAAAAGTGCTGGCTTCAAGTCCACGCCTATCCTGCAAAAGACGGCTTGTCTGTTTATTTCCAAGACATTACTGAACGACAACGAACAGCAGAAGCACTACGAGAGAGTGAAGAACGCTGGCAATTAGCATTACATGGTAATAATGATGGTATTTGGGACTGGAACCTCAAGACTAATGAAGTGTTCTTCTCAACTCGGTGGAAGGAAATGCTCGGTTATAAAGACCACGAAGTTTCCAACGGTTGGGATGAATGGACAAAACGAATCCACCCCGATGAGCGAGATTGGGTACTTCAAGCCTTCCAAGACCACTTTGCTAAGAAAACACCGTTTTACGTTTGTGAATATCGAGTCCAGTGCCAAGACGGCAGCTATAAGTGGATTCTAGATCGAGGACAGGCACTTTGGGACGCGTCGGGTGATATACTCCGGATGGTGGGTTCCTATACTGATATCACAGAGCGCAAGCAGGCAGATGAGGAATTAAAGTGGCAGAATTTGCGATCGCAATTATTTGCTGAAATCACCCTGAAAATTCGAGAATCTTTACAAATAGACGAAATCCTCAAAACCACGGTTACTGAAGTACAGAAACTACTACAAGCTGACCGAGTTTTAATTTTTCAACTGCAAGCTGATGGTTCGGGAACAGTAGTGCAAGAGGCGGTGCTACCTGGTTGGCCGGTAATTTTGGGAAAAAATATTTTCGACCCTTGTTTTAAAGAAGAATACCTAGAAAGATATCGCCAGGGAAGAATCAGTGCGATGAAAGACATTCAAGCTGCTGATCTTCAACCATGCCATCGAGAATTTCTTCAGCAGTTTGCTGTCAGAGCTAACCTCGTAGTGCCAATTCTGGTTAGGGACAGCATTTGGGGCTTGTTGCTGGCTCATCAGTGTGCTGCACCTCGACAGTGGAATAACTTTGAGACAGAGTTGTTACAGCAACTAGGGAACCAAATTGGGATTGCTTTATCTCAAGCGCAACTACTAGAAAAAGAAAGCCAGCAAAGTCAGGAACTCGCTCGTTCTAATGCGGAATTGGAACAATTTGCCTATGTCGCTTCCCATGACTTGCAAGAGCCATTGCGGATGGTAACGAGTTATTTACAACTACTAGAGCGAAGATACAAAAGTCAACTTGATGCCAATGCCGATCAGTTTATCACCTACGCTGTAGATGGGGCCCGCCGGATGCAGACGCTAATCAACGATCTGTTGAACTATTCCCGCGTCAGCAGCCGGGGACAGCCCTTTATGCAAGTTGATTGTAATGTTGTCTTAGCGGGAGCGATCGCTAATCTCCAACTGGCGATCGCCGAGAGTAAAGCAGTTGTCACTCATGAGACTCTACCTCAAGTGATGGCTGATGCTACCCAACTGACACAAGTATTTCAAAACCTAATCGCCAACGCGATCAAATTTTGCCAGAATCAGCAGCCACGAATTCACATCGGAGTAGCCAAGGGAGATATAAATCTAGATGGGGAAAGTTTAAATGTTATCCCGTCGGCAGATGAATGGTTGTTCTGGGTGCGTGATAATGCAATTGGTTTGGAATCTCAGTATGCTGAACGAATTTTTATAATCTTTCAGCGCTTGCATGGTAGAGGCAAGTATCCAGGTACTGGAATTGGTCTGGCAATTTGTAAGAAAATTATAGAACGCCACGGCGGCCGAATCTGGGTTGAGTCAAAACCGGGTCAAGGCTCGACTTTCTACTTCACAATTCCAGATATAGCTCTTAAGCAATCGTGAGCACCATAACAGCGATTATGCCTATTCAGGTTTTGTTAGTAGAAGACAATCCTGGCGATGCCCAACTCACACGCATCGCCCTGGAAGATAGCAAAATCTCGATTCACCTGAATGTGGTCGAAGATGGTGTGGAGGCAATGGCATTCTTGCGAAAACAGGAAAAATATGTCAAAGCAGCCCATCCAGATATTGTGTTGCTCGATTTCAACCTGCCCAGAAAAGATGGGCGGGAGGTATTAGCAGAAATGAAAGGAGATGAAAACCTCAAACGAATTCCTGTAGTAGTTTTGACGACTTCCCAAACTCAAGAAGACATTCTCAAAGCTTATAACCTTTCTGCCAACTGTTACATAACTAAACCAGTAGATTTCGATCAATTCGTTAAAATTGTCCAATCAATAGAAAATTTTTGGTTTGCGATCGTAAAACTGCCACCGGAGTAATGAAAATGGCAGGTAAAAATATTAAAGTTTTATTAGTAGAAGATAACCCTGGTGATGTCTTTTTATTACAAGAGTTTTTAAAGGAAGTTACCACAGTTGTAGTTGATTTGATCCGTGTTGTGCGGCTTTCAGAAGCATTCGACTACCTAGCAAAGGAAATTTTTGATATAATTCTGTTAGACCTCTCGCTGCCAGATAGCCAGGGACTGAAAACCTTTGTCATCGCTCACCATCAAGCAAAAGCCACTCCGATAATTGTGCTGACGGGTATAGACGATGAAACCCTAGCAATTAGGGCAATGCAAGAAGGAGCGCAAGATTATTTGGTGAAAGGGCAAGTAACTGGCGACTTGCTGGTGCGTTCAATGCGTTATGCCATTGAGCGTCAACGGGCAGACAACGCACTGCAACAGAGTGAGGAACGATTTCGGGTTGCCCTGAAAAACTCTCCCATCTTTGTCTACAACCAAGATTGCGAGTTACGGTACACCTGGGTTTACAATCCCTCCGATGGATTAACTGTTGAAGAAATGTTGGGCAAACAAGACTTGGATATAATCCCAGTTGAAGATGCTCAACGTCTCACCACAATTAAACGTGGAGTGTTAACCACTGGCATAGGAACGCGAGAGGAAGTATCAATAACAATCAAAGATACAACTCGATATTACGATTTGACAGTTGAGCCATTACGGAATGAGTCGCAAGAAGTTGTTGGCGTGACATGCGCCAGTATTGATATTAGCGAACGACAAGCCGCACTACGCGAACAGCAAGCTGCGCTACGCGATCGCAAATTGGCACAAGAAAAAATCCGCGAACAAGCAGCATTACTTGATGTGACCACAGATGCCATTTGCCTGCGAAATTTAAACAATCAAATTATCTTCTGGAACAAAGGCGCAGAAACACTTTACGGCTGGAAAGCTACAGAAGCTTGGGGCAAAAATGCTAGTGAGCTTTTGTATGACGAATTTTCACCAGAAATTGAAGCGGCTCTTTTACAAGTTGTTAGTAAAGGAAAGTGGCAGGGCGAGTTAACTAAACTTACTAAAATGGATAAGGAAATCCTTGTTGCTAGTCGCTGGAGTCTAGTGTGCGATGAACAAGGGAAACCCAAATCAATTCTCACCGTTGACACAGATATTACTGATAAAAAACACCTAGAAGCCCAATTGTTTCGCGCCCAACGTTTGGAAAGTATTGGCACTTTAGCTAGTGGCATTGCTCACGACCTCAACAATATCCTGACACCAATTTTGGCAGGAGCGCAACTGCTACCACTCAAATTTCCTAATGCAGATGAGCGAACTCGCCATCTACTAGAAATTTTGGAAATCAACGCTAGACGCGGTGCTGATTTAGTCAAACAGGTGCTGTCCTTTGCGCGGGGTGTAGAAGGGAAGCGTATCACTTTGCAACTCAGACATCTGATTGTGGAACTAGCCAAGATTCTCAAAGAGACATTTCCCAAATCCATAGAAATCAGCACTGATGTACCGCAAGATTTGTGGATGGTTTCTGGAGATAGCACCCAACTGCATCAAGTGCTGATGAACCTCTGCGTTAACGCCCGCGATGCTATGGCCAATGGCGGTAGTTTGAGCATCTCTGCTGAGAATCTGTTTATTGACGAAAATTATGCCCGCCTGAACCTGGAAGCCAAAGAGGGGCCTTACATAGTAATTACTGTTTTCGATACTGGAAGTGGGATTCCGAGAGAAATATTAGATAGAATTTTCGAGCCATTCTTTACCACAAAAGATGTGGGACAAGGCACTGGTTTAGGACTTTCCACCGTGCTGGGGATAGTTAAAAGCCACGGAGGTTTTGTGGACGTGTATAGTGAACTGGGAAGTGGCACAAGTTTTAAGGTTTACTTGCCAGCAGTGGGGGGGATGGAAACATTTACTCCAGAAGAATTGCCACTACAGACAGGACATGGAGAATTGATTTTGGTTGTGGATGATGAAGCTGCAATTCAAGAGATTACGAGAACATCATTAGAAGCTCACAACTACAAAACCTTAGTTGCCAGTGATGGCATTGAAGCGATCGCGCTGTACGCTAAAAATAGCGATAAAATTAGTGCTGTACTAATGGATATTATGCTGCCCTCGCTAGATGGTTTAACTGCCATCCGTACCCTGCGAAAAATCAACCCCCAAGTCAGAATTATTGCCAGCAGTGGACTTATGTCTGACAATAAGCTCAGTGCAGTAGCTGCTACTGGTGTCAATACATTTTTGTCAAAGCCCTATACTGTCAACGAATTATTGCTTTCTTTACAAAAAGTATTATCGTGACTCAAGTAATTACGTAAGTATCCTGATGGCTGTAACTACAAAAGACAGCTTTATTGATGTGGGTGCGAATTTCCTGGATTTGATATCAATACGCTTGGGTTAAAGATAATTGTAGGTTGGGTTAAACGAAGTGAAACCCAAGCATATTGGGATTTGATATGATTGAGCATCCTTTTACTGATACTCACAGCTTGGCTAAATCAATATGCCTCGGTTTCTTAGGTTAATCATCAATATAGTAGTCTTAGGTGCATTGTTAGTCATATCCCAGCAAGTTTGGGCGCAAGATTGGCGTCCGGTTCGCGGTGGTATCCCTTTCGGTATCAGTGGTATGGCTTTGATAGAGCAACAAAACAATACGCTCGATTTTCTGATTGCCCATGACAACAAACAAAAAAACCAAGGTCGTTTAGCAATCATCAGCATTAAGGGTAAAAACCAACCTGAATATTTCCCATTAAGCTGGCCAAATAACATAGAATTGCCCATCGACTTAGAAGCTTTAACATCTGTTCCAGAAAAAACAAAGTTCTCATTTATCACTTTAAGTAGTTCTGGAAAAGCTTATTACATCAGGTTAGAGCCTGCCAAGAAGACTATCTCTATTATCAATGAATTCAATTTACCAGGAATTATTCAAGGAAATAATTTTGAAGCATTTGGATTACAAAATATAGATGGCAAATTAGTTGCTATTTGGGGACATCGAGGAGAAGGAGAACAACCAGCAACTATTTTTTGGGGAATGTTTGATTTAGCTAAATATCAAATTACTCTCGCAGGCTCTGCCAATCTGAAAGTACCGTTTCCATCTGGCAAAGTTCGTCATATTTCAGATATTAAGGTAGACCCGGTAGGAATTGTATACATCACCTCAGCAAGTGATGCCGGAGATGATGGGCCATTTCAGTCAGCTGTGTATGTCGCTGGTTACTTAGGATTTCGTGGTAACAAAATTGCATGGCGGCAAAATCCTCAACTTGTTCCCCTTTACCGCTCTGATTACCACAAAATTGAAGGTATGGAACTTATTCCAGGTGCAAAAGGCGGTGTGATTGTTGGTACAGATGATGAGAACTTGGGTTCATATTTATATATTGTGGGTGGAAATAGCTGAACTATGTCCAATGATTATGAGAATAGGCGGACATTCTGTCTGCCTACCCACTTTTAGCTTGTTGAGGGTGCGATCGCCTAGCAACTTTCTTAAGGAGTGTCAAGGGTTACAGTGCGATCGCAACTCAGTGTAGCTTGACCATTATCTTATCGATAACGGCCATTTATTAATTACCCCTACACATTAAATCGGAACAACATTACATCCCCTTCTTGCACAACATACTCTTTCCCTTCACTGCGAACCAACCCTTTTTCCTTCGCAGCATTCATCGAACCAGTTGTTACCAAATCTTTATAAGCAACAGTTTCAGCGCGAATAAATCCCCGTTCAAAATCACTGTGGATTACACCAGCAGCTTGAGGTGCAGACATTCCAGCATTAATTGTCCAAGCGCGGGTTTCTTTGGGGCCGCAGGTGAAATATGTCCGCAAGCCTAAAAGCATATAAGTTGCCCGAATCAATGATTTCAAACCGCCTTCTTCCACACCTAAAGACGCAAGAAAATCAGCTTTATCTGACTCTGGTAATTCCACTAATTCAGCTTCAACTTGAGCCGAAACTATCACAACTTGGGCATTTTCAGTTGCTGCAATTTGCCGTACTGTTTCCACAAAATGATTACCAGTTGCCAACTCATCTTCAGACACATTCGCGGCGTAGATAATCGGCTTATAAGTGAGCAGTTCTAATCCTTTAATAATTTCTGTTTCTTCTTCATTCAAGCTCACCTGACGCACTGATTTACCTTCATTTAAAGCCGCAGCTAATTTTTCTAAAACTGAGACTTCAAACTGTGCATCTTTGCTGGTACGAGCTTGTTTGCGAGTACGGTCAATTCGCCGCTCAATTTGTGCTAAATCTGATAAACCCAGTTCTATATTAATGATTTCAATATCTCGCGCTGGATCAACAGAACCAGCAACATGGATAATATCGTCATTTTCAAAACAACGTACTACATGGACGATCGCATCAACTTCCCGGATGTGGGACAGGAATTGATTCCCTAGTCCCTCACCCTGACTTGCACCTTTAACTAAACCGGCAATATCGACAAATTCAACTCGCGCCGGGATAATTTGTGCCGAACTGGCAATCTTAGCAAGAACATTTAACCGTTCATCCGGTACTGCGACAACGCCGACATTCGGTTCAATCGTGCAAAAAGGGAAGTTAGCTGCTTCAGCTTTGGCATTAGCAACTACAGCATTAAATAAAGTAGATTTTCCGACGTTGGGAAGTCCGACAATTCCGGCTCTTAGCATCTTGGATTTTGGATTTTGGATTTTGGATTACATTACCAAGATAATTCAAACAGGTTCCGGTATGGTTTGGGGAATGGGAGCAGGTACTGTTTGAGGAATCGGAGCAGGTACTGGTTCTGGTACAGGTCCCGGTAAGGGTTGGGGTATAGCTGGCCCCGGTACAGGTTCGGGACTCGGTAACGGGTTCGGTTCAGGATTGGGACTCGGTAGCGGACTCGGGCCAGGAGTAGGAATTTGTGGATCGGGTATAGAAATCGCAGTAGGATTAATCATGGTAAGTCTAAATTAAATTATTCAACCTTCTCAAATTAGATGACAACCTCAGCTGTTGACATCTCCCCAAATGGCTATACCCACGAACACTTCCTTTAATAATTTACCGTTCTTGTCATCTCCCCCATCTCCCCTTCCCTAAATTTAACAAATTTGTACTAAATTACTGCTCTTTTACCTTTTCTACCACCTCTGGCACAGGATCGTAACCACCTGGATGAAACGGATGACAGCGCAAAATCCGCCTAGTTGCCATCCACCCACCACGCAAGACTCCAAATCGTTCAATGGCTTGAATAGCATACATCGAACAAGTTGGTTGAAAGCGACAAGTCGGGAGAAACAACGGCGAGATAAACATTCGGTAGCCCCGAATCAGCCAAATCAATAATAGTTTCATTGCAGTTACCCAAATCTTATAAATTAGTAACAGAGGTAAAAATTTTCATTTGTTGCATCTTTGTTAATTACATTTTCTGACTTCACCTCAATTCCAGTTTTCTGGCTGCAAATTGCGTCGGCTGCAATTTGGGTATTACTCATCCTCCTGATTGCATGGGTGGTAAACCGCTTCGCCGACAAGCCAGAAATCGTGCGGAAGATTGTTCATATTGGCACTGGTAATGTGATTTTAATCGCTTGGTGGCTTGATATTCCCGCCAGTGTTGGGATTACAGCTTCTATTTTAGCCAGTGCAATTACCTTATTATCATACCGATTGCCTATTCTTCCTGGTATTAATAGCGTTGGACGCCAAAGTTTAGGGACTTTTTTTTACTCTGTCAGTTTCGGTATTTTAGTTGCCTGGTTCTGGTACTTGCAACAACCTCAGTACGCAGCACTAGGAATTTTGATAATGACTTGGGGAGATGGATTAGCAGCCTTGATTGGGCAACGCTTTGGTAAACATAAGTATAAAGTTTTTGGGACAGAAAAAAGTTGGGAAGGCTCCCTGACTATGATGCTCGTTAGCTATGTCGTCTGTAGTTTGATTTTAATTGCAACTCAAGGAAACAGTTGGCAAACTTGGGCAGTATCACTGTTAGTAGCAGTTATAGCTACGGCTTTAGAGGCTGTTTCATTTTTGGGTATTGACAATTTGACAGTTCCCTTGGGTAGTGCAGCGCTTGCTTTCTTTTTAAGTCACTTAATTCTTAGTTACTAATTTTTTTGAGTGCTATTCCTAATTGATCAAATAAGAGATAGTGCCAAAAATTCATCGTTAGTTAATAATAGGACTTACGCAAAAACCCTCTCAAACTCTCATTCCTCCGTGACCTCTGCGTCCTCTGCGGTTCGTTTTCCATTACCTGTGCGTAAGTCCCAAAAAAATAGCCTGCAACGTTTCAGGGTTGAGTAAATCGGACTATATCTTGGTAGCACTATGTAACTGACTTGTACGGTTGTGGTTCTCACAACTATTGCTAGAGATGGCTTTCAGCAAATTCAATAAAAAACAACTCGTGGCTCTTGTCAGGATAATCTAGACAAGTTATAGATGTGACTAGGATATTGGGCATCGTACCTCAATTCCTGTTTGGTTAATACCTTACTCACTTTCTCAACTATGAAACGATTCCCAATTTTAGAATCTCTCTTGCTCTTTCTTCTCCTTGCTTCCTGTTCCCAGTCGAACACAATAGTTATTGGTACTGATCTCTATGACAAAAATGACAACAGTTACTTCGGAAAAGTCTTGAGCATTGAAGAAAACCATAAATTCTCGAATGGGCTTACAGGCAAGGGAGTGAAAATTCAATGTCGGTCAAATTCGTTGCAGTCAGAGTGGATCTCATACGATGTTGCTCAGAACTCTTTCTCTACTAAATCTCCGGGTACTAAGTGAGCGTCAGGTTTTTAGAAAAATAAATCGTTTTCTATATAGGCGATTATTATATTCAATACCACCCATTACATGAAAATTCTGCCGAGTCTATTACCGCGATCGCTCCAAAATCCAATCGAGTAAAATCGGATTGACTAACTCCGGCGCTTCATCCTGCGGACAATGCCCCACTCCCTCTAAAGGAATAAACTTTTCTACTTGCGGAAAGTTAGCTAATTCTCTCCCTAATTTAATTGGTTCCCACGGATCAGCCGTTCCCCACAAAATAATCGCAGGACAAGCTAACAGTGGTAAAAGGTCTTCTGGTAGAGGCCCTGTAGAATAAGAAGTAAAGGCAAGGAACACAGCCACAGCCCCCGGATCGCTTGCTGGTGAAGTGAGAATATCTACCAACTCATCTGTCACCATCTCAGCATTCGCATAAGCTTGTAGCAGAATTTTCCGCACCGTTTTCGGTTTGGCGAGTTGATTGAAAAAGAAATCACCAACTGGTTTGATAGATAAGAGGCGTTGCAGTAGAGGCGCTCCGAAACGACGAGACCAAGGTAAAGTTACCCGTTTGCGATCGTGTAACAGCCGTAAAGAACAGTTGAGCAAAGCAACTCCCAAAGCAATATCTGGGTTGCTTACTGCTGCTTGCATAGCTACAATACAGCCTATAGAATTTCCGACTAAAAAAGCTGGCTCACCCACTACTTCGCGGCAAAAATCTGCTACCTGCTGTCCCCAGGTTTCTAGGGTATAGGCAATTTTTTCACCAGGTTGAGGTTTTGCAGAAGCACCAAAACCAATTAAATCGATCGCATAAACACGGCAACTTTGTGCTAATACCGGAATATTCTTTCGCCAATGCCACCAAGAAGCGCCAAATCCATGCACCAGAACAACAGCTGGCCCAATGCTTCCTTGGGTTTGATAGCAGATAGGGAAATCTTGCCAAATCCAGGTTTTTGTAGAGGTAAGTGCTGTTTTTGAACTTGAGGTTGTCATAAAAAATTTGATAAATACAAGGGTAAAAGCCTTTCAGCCGCAAAACGCAAGTAAAATTGTTTTGAATTTGAATAAAATTTATCAGATTTTCAAAGTAAATCCTTTGCTTTAGTGATAGCTTAGACAGACACCACGAAAGCTTCTAGGCTGATAGTTTTATCCAGCATAGATTTCCGTCTTGTTGATAGAGGTAATTTACTCACAACTTATGATTATGTCAGTATTAGAAATCATAACTTCTACAATGTGAATAATATTTTCGCTATTTTTAAATGTGAGCGAATTAGCATCAGTGCTAGATTCAGTAGTTTCACAATTTACGATCGCTAATGCGAGTCTATAACATTGTCAAATATGAGGCATCGGCTAAGGGGTGGTTTGCAACTGGAAACTGACGCTGAATTTAACAATCTTTTTCTTGTTCCTAATTCTGCGAGCCAGAAAACATGAATCTACTAGAAACAATCGATACTCCCATTGGGAGCTATGCACCCGATTTTGAACTGCCAGGAATTGATGAGCAAGTACACCATCTCAGGCGTTATCTTGAGAAGTTCCGAGCAGTGGGCGTTATTTCTATGTGTAACCACTGTCCTTATGTAGAGTGGTATATAGACAGATTAAAAAACATTCAAGCCGAATTTGCCCCGAAAGGGTTCACACTAATTGGTATGAATGGTAGTGATGGTAATCACGAGACTAGGCCAAGCTTTAAAAATATGAAAGCTTTTACCCAGCGTCACGATTTGAACTTTCCTTACCTGTGGGACTCGACGCAAGATGTAACCCGCAGTTTTGGTGCTACAAAAACACCAATGGCATTTTTAATAGATACTAATGGTATAGTACGCTACAAAGGGAAAATTGACGATCATCCTCAAGAACCATTATCGGTGGGAAAGGATTATTTGAGAACTGCGATCACTTCTCTGTTTCTTGGTGAAGAAATAGATATACCACAAACAGAACCAATAGGTACTACATTGATTTGGCGTAACTAGACATAGATAGTCCCTGTAACTGCTATCTTAAATTGGAGGCAATTGCAACTTTTTTGATAAAGCGGAACTTCATGGGAACGAATTACCGACGGGTTTTACTCAAACTGAGCGGTGAAGCCTTAATGGGCAACATGGGCTATGGCATTGATCCAGAAGTGGTCAAGGGAATAGCTGAGGAAGTAGCAGAGGTGATAAGCACTGGCGTTCAAATGGCCATCGTTGTTGGCGGCGGCAATATTTTTCGTGGCGTCAAAGCAGCGTCGGCGGGGATGGACAGGGCAACTGCTGACTATATTGGGATGATTGCCACGGTAATGAATGCCATGACGTTGCAAGATTCGCTGGAACGGATAAAAGTACAGACACGGGTGCAAACTGCGATCGCTATGCAAGAATTAGCAGAACCTTATATCCGTCGTCGTGCCATCCGTCATCTTGAAAAAGGGCGGGTGGTAATTTTTGGTGCTGGTTCTGGAAATCCCTTCTTTACTACAGATACAACTGCGGCATTAAGAGCCGCAGAAATTGATGCTGAAGTGATTTTTAAAGCCACCAAAGTAGATGGGGTGTATGATGCTGATCCTCATATTTATCCTGACGCCAAGCGTTACAATAGCCTCACCTACGCGCACGTTTTAGCCAAAGATTTGCGGGTGATGGATAGTACTGCGATCGCCTTGTGTAAAGAAAATAATATCCCAATTCTGGTATTTGACCTAACGGTGCGAGGTAACATCCACCGAGCCGTCTTGGGAGAATCCATCGGTACCCTTGTGGGAGGTTCTTGTGATATTAGCTGACGCGAAAAGTAAAATGCAAAGTTCTGTTGAGTCAACTCAACGAGCTTTTAACACGATTCGCACTGGTCGCGCCAATGCGAGTCTATTAGATAAGGTATTAGTGGACTATTACGGTTCGCCTACGCCCTTAAAATCACTGGCAAATATTAGCACGCCAGATGCCTCGACAATTCTGATTCAGCCCTATGAGCGTAATACCCTAAACATCGTTGAGAAAGCTATTTCCCTCTCAGATGTGGGTTTAACCCCCAGCAACGATGGTTCTGTAATTCGGCTGAATATTCCGCCTTTAACCAGCGATCGCCGTAAAGAATTCGTCAAAATGGCTACTAAATATGCTGAAGAGGGTCGTGTTGCTATTCGCAACATCCGCCGCGATGGCATAGACTCGATTCGCAAGCAGGAGAAAGCCTCTGAAATCTCCAAAGATGAATCAAAAGACCAACAAGACAACTTGCAGAAACTGACAAACGAGTATATCGCCAAAATAGACGCACTCTTGGCAGAAAAAGAAAAAGACATCACGACTGTTTAAAGTCTAAAGTCTGAAGCATAAAGGCTGAAGGATGATAAATAAATTCTTCAGCCTTTATCATGTCTTAGGTATTTAACAAAAATTGATCAAGTAGGGGCAATTCATGAATTGCCCCTACTCAATAGAAAATAAACTAATTGAGGAGCAAAATTCAGCCTTATGTACGACTCCATCATCGTCGGCGCTGGACCAGCTGGTGGAACAGCTGCATATCATTTAGCCAAACAGGGTCGCTCAGTATTAGTGTTAGAAAAAGAATCCTTACCAAGATATAAACCTTGTGGCGGTGGTGTATCTCCAGCGATCGCTCAATGGTTTGACTTTGATTTTAGCCCAGCGATTTCTGTGAAAGCCGACTCCCTTCGCTTTACCTGGAAATTGGGCGACCCTGTGGAAGCAAAAATCGCCACAAAAGAACCAGTTTGGATGGTGCGACGAGATATTTTTGACCATTTTCTAGTGCAGCAAGCACAGAAGCAAGGAGCTGAACTCCGAGATAATACTGAAGTTACGGGTATTGAATTTAAAAGTGACTATTGGCAAGTTAACACAGCCAATGGCCCAGTTACAGGTCGCTACTTAATCGCGGCTGATGGTGTCAAAGGGCCAATGGCAAAATGGCTAGGCTTTAAAGACCGTAAACGCCGTTTAGCAGGAGCTTTGGAAGCAGAAGTTCCCGCAATTGTCAAAGACAAATCCACAATTCACTTCGAGTTTGGCTTGGTGAAAAATGGCTACATTTGGAACTTCCCGAAGGCTGATGGTTATTCCATTGGCATCGGTACATTTGTCGGCGGCGAACCCCAGGACTTTAAGAAGATTTTAGATGAGTATGCGCGATCGTTTGATGTAGATATCAAAACTAGTAAGCAGTATGGTTATCCCCTTTGCTTGTGGGATGGCAACCAAAAATTGCATACTCAAAATGCAGTTTTGGCTGGGGAAGCTGCTTGTGTGGTTGATCCCATGACAGCAGAAGGCATTCGCCCCTCAATTTTTAGTGGTTTGATTGCAGCAGGAGCCATTAATGAGGCTCTTTCTGGTGAAATTAACGCTTTAGAAAAATATAGTGAAGCCATTAATGAAGAATGGGGTACTGAGATGGCATGGGCGCAAAAATTAGGTGGAGCATTCTATCGCTTTCCTGGCATTGGCTATAAAGTTGGTGTTAAGCGTCCCTCTGGTGCCAAAATCATGGGTAAGATTCTGTGTGGAGAACTGCGCTATAGCGATGTTGCCGGTCGTGCCCTCAAGCGTTTAATTCCTGGTTTTGGAGGTTAAGTATTAGGGATTAGGAATCTCTAGCAAAGAGAAGCCCACCCCACAAAAATTAATCATCTCTTGTGGGGTGGGCGACACGAGCGCCTTATTTTCACTTTATTTATGTCTATCTACTTAGCATTTCTCTAAACTAGAGTTGCACCTTAACGCGAAGTTAAAAATACCTAGAGAAAAGCCAGATAATTACTCCAGTTCCCAATACACAAATAATTCCCGCCAAGCCAGCTAGGGGTTTTTTATTCTTACCTGTGAACCAATCAGAGACTTTACCTGTATAAGTAATTAATTCTGCTGTGTCTATAGTAGCGATCGCCCATATCCATCCCGCGTGCAATCCCCAAGCTAAACCCAAATTGTTACTAGAGGCAAAGCGTGCCAACACCAGCACCATTCCCATCAGCCACAATCCAGGAAGTTGGGGTGCGGTTTCACGTTGCTCCCAAACTAGGTGTAGCAAGGCAAATATCAAGCTAGAAATTGCTGCTGCTACCCAAACTGGATAATCCTGCGCTAATTCAGTGAACATGAAACCGCGAAAAACTAACTCTTCTATCCCACCGACTAATAACGCTATCAAGAAAATCGGTAGCAAGATGGGTAGTAGTAACTTGAAATTCGTCTTTTCAAAAGAACACCAGCCTAAGCAGAATTGCCCACTAAATACAACAGCTAGGCTCACTACTCCCAAACCGAAACCTAGTGCTAAAGAACCAAGAGTTGAAAGATTTCCAACAAAGCCGTAATCCGAAAAAGATTTATTGGTAAGCCAACTAACTCCCCACAGAATCAGGGGAGCTAATAGGTAGAGTGACACCAATAACGGCATCTTTTGCTCTGGCTGCAAAGGTTTGGGAGGTTCCCAATTGAGTAATATTGCTGATACTGTTGCCACTGGCAACCAGCAAACTATCCATAAAATAAAAAATGCCATCACTACAACTAGTGCTGGTGCATTTTCCATAACCGCTAGTAAAGCGTTGACAGGAGACTCAAAGTAAGTTTTCAAAATAAACAAAAAAAACACGATAGACTTCTTGCACTATAGATTTCTTGCTGATTAATCAAGACTCAACTAAATTTGGTGACTTCTGCAAGGGGCCTAATCGTATTCTTTACTTGTGACAAAATTTTCTAAATAAAGCTACTAGTACCGCAAGGCGGAAGTCAAAAGTCATGCATTCACGCATTCAAAAAGCTTTAATTTTGAGCTTTCTGGCTGTAATGAAATGGTAGGTTTATTTCCGCCGACCTGTACTAGTTTGCTTTCGGGGTAAGGACAAGTTATCATCACCTAAAACTTATCCCTACCATCAGCAAATTTACTCTTCGTCTTCCAAATCTTCGTCCGATTCGTCAGAGTCTATATCTTGTGAGGTTAGTTTTTTGTCAGTTTCACCGAGTTGAATCAGGTGAATATGCTTGTATCCCAACCTAATTTCAAACTCATCTCCAGGCTTTAAGCCCATTGCTTTGGTATATGTTGCACCAATCACAATCTGACCATTTTGATGGACACTAACGCGATATGTCGGTTCACGACCACGACCATCTTTAGGTGCTTCTGGACTTAGAGGAATACCTCTAGCCGATAGCAAAGCGTCATAAAAATCAGTGAGATTGACACGAACCTGGTTATTCTTAGTAACAGTGTAATAGCCGCACTGTTTAGCTCTTTCTCGGCGTGGTAAAGTGGAAAGTTCTTTTACTTTAGCAAGTAGTGCTTTTCCGGTTAATGGTGCGGTTGCAGTTTCAGTCATTATGCTCAAATTTTCCTTACTCTCTCCAAACTGATAAATGATGTAGTCAAATGCTGGCATTTGGCTTTTTAGCATTTGCATAGAGCTACTTAGGACTCTAGTGTAACGGGTCAGTTCCTGCCGATAGGAGCCAAAAGCACTTCTATATATGCTTGTCTACAACCAATTAGAGGTTATAGTTGCCATAGAAATTAATTTTGCTGATTTCACGGCACTTTTAACCATTATTCGCCATCAGAAATGAAATTATTTTCTCTTTTGGCGCTACTGTAGCGGTGTAACTTTCAGCCACCTTTACAAATTGGGTTGATTCTACTCCGAATAAGTCGTACATTCCAAAAAATGCAGGTTTTCCACTTCTAGTGCTTGCCCTTTTGGCCAATGAGCAGGTAGAGTTTTCTCTACTCTTCCTCTTAAGCTTAGGACAGCATAGTATTTCAATAGAGTCCTACGGGCATTTGCCCTTTTGTCCTGCCAGTAGAGACGCGAATTTTCTTGTCTCTACATTACGAATCAACAAAGCAGTAGTAGCCGCGCTGATACGGCTATTGATTCTGTTTTGTGTCTTCGTAATTTTATATTAAATACTAGCATGGACTAATAATAGCAAAATAGTTGTTTAATTTTGAATTAAAGTTGCTGGTAAATTTTTATTTAAATTCCTGGACTTAAAGCTTGGAAAAAGCAGTGAGGATTTTTTTAACCCTTTATTGCAAGCGTGAGTATTGCCATCTGCCTTTTATAAAAATTTATCTAATTTAGACGAGCAGTTTTGACCAATGTGTTAAATTCAAGATTTTCTTGATTGAGAGGAGGCAAAAATCTAAAAGTCTCATGCATCCAGGATTCCCGGTACAAGAACTTTTATTTGAAAGTCGTGAGAATTTTTACTCGGTTTATTATCGTAAGCTCAAAAGCTGTCAGATAATTTTGTACGTCTGTCTATGGTAAGAATAAATCTCTTAACATATACCTATCGCTTGATTGCCACTACTATATATTGAACAGACCCTTTTACGCTTCTATATAATCAAAAAATTCCGTCAAGCGGTAGCTTCTGCTCAATTTTCTAGTTAGTTGCTCTGACTCAAGTTGACATCAAGACGTGTCGCTAACCTGACATGCATTTAATTGGGATATGATCGCTAGGTCAGAGATGAAGGTAAAACGCTCTTTCCTTTACATTCCTAAACAGGTAAATTCAATGCAAAGCTATAATTACATTTTTGGCGTTTTATCTGATAAATTGACACAAATCTTGCCTACAGCGCTACTACAAGTAAAGTTTGAATGGTTATCGTTAAACTAGAATCAGTCGCTCTTTGATGGTCAGCCTATTAACACCAGGCTTTGAATGAAGATCAAAAAAGTATAGCTCACTTTTCGCAACTACCTGTCTTGAATCATGATTTTTGAGGCTGGTGAAGCAATTTTAAAATTTTGGTTAATCGTCATGGAAGTTATTTTTAAGGTCATTCGACAGCAACAAAATTCCTCCCCAGTGGTGCAAAGCTACGTTGTAGAGGCAGAACCAGGTAATACAATTCTGGATTGCCTCAATCATATTAAGTGGGAGCAAGATGGAACGTTGGCATTTCGCAAAAATTGCCGTAATACAATTTGTGGTAGCTGTGCTATGCGAATTAATGGGCGTTCGGCTTTAGCTTGTAAGGAAAATGTTGGCAGTGAACTTGCCAGATTACAACAAATAGCATCATCCCAAAGTAAAGTAAATCCCATTCCCGAAATCACGATCGCTCCTCTGGGCAATATGCCCGTGATTAAAGATTTGGTTGTAGATATGAGCAGCTTCTGGAATAATCTAGAAGCTGTTGCTCCTTATGTGAGTACAGCAGCACGACAAGTACCAGAAAGAGAGTTTTTGCAAACACCACAAGAGCGATCGCGCCTCGATCAAACTGGTAACTGTATTATGTGTGGTGCATGTTACTCTGAATGCAACGCCCGTGAAGTTGATCCAAACTTTGTTGGCCCCCATGCCCTTGCCAAAGCTTACCGGATGGTAGCAGACTCCCGCGATAGCGACACCGAAAATCGTTTAGCAAGCTACAACGAAGGTACTAAAGGTGTATGGGGTTGTACCCGTTGTTTGTACTGCGATTCAGTTTGTCCAATGGAAGTTGCACCATTAGAACAAATCACCAAAATTAAACAAGAAATTCTCACCCACAAACAAGCAACTGATAGTCGCTCAATTCGTCACCGGAAAGTGCTGGTGGATTTAGTTAAAGAAGGTGGTTGGATTGATGAACGTCAATTTGGTTTACAAGTTGTCGGTAATTACTTTAAAGATTTAAGAGGATTACTCAGTCTTGCACCCCTCGGTTTACGGATGATCCTCCGGGGTAAGTTTCCCTTGTCGTTTGAACCTTCAGAAGGGACAGAACAAGTGCGTAGGCTCATTGAATCTGTGCAACAGGTAGAAAACAAAAGTTAGGAGTTATGAGTTAGGAGTTAGGAATTTTAACTCCTAACTCATAACTCCTAACTCTATTTCAACGTGGTTCTTGAGGTATATTCAATGGCTGTCCATAACGGTCATATACTAAAACATCCCACTGCCCGTTGTTACTGGATTCAAAAGCAATCCTACTACCATCAGCGCTAATTGTAGGGTTGCGGACTTCAGATTGTAGGTTATTAGTCAAATTTCGTGATTGGCGTGTTTCCCTGTCGTAAAGAAAAATAGCCGATCGCCCCTGACGACTAGCACCAAACACGATATAACGACCATCTTGGGAAACGCTAGGATGAGTTGCGATCGCATCAAAGGAGTTTAAACCTGGCAAATCAACCAAATCACGAGTTACCGTATCAAACATATAAACATCTTGGCTACCCCGTCGGTCAGTAATAAAAACAATGTATCTCCCAGAAATTTGGGGGTCTAATTCCGACGCTAAACTATTAAGACTCCGCCCCCCCGGGTCAAAGGGATAACTCAAAAGGCGAGGGTAGCCAAAACACCCAGTCAATAAACTTAAGCATAAAAATATAGGTATAAAAAAAACACGTTTCATATATAGTGATTAATCATTAATCAGTAATTATTCTCCCCCTGCTCCCCTACGGAGGTGAACTTACAGTTGCACCATTAGGAATATCTAACTCAATATTTGGCCCTCGATCTAGGACTTCAATATCCCACTGACCACGGCTGGCGGTTTCAAAGACAACATAACGTCCATCGGGGCTGATATTTGGTTTTCTGACCCAGCCGCGATAGGTTGGTGTGACGATTTGCGACTGTTGTGTAGCGCGATCGTAAAGCGCCACCACTGGTCTACCTTGGTCGCTAGTAAGATAAGCAATATAACGCCCGGTATAGCTCAAGCTAGGACTTTCAGCAATTGTCTCCGCTCGGTTTATCCCCGGTGTGCCAATAAACAGTTGCCTCTCCAAATCGAAAACCAGTAGCTGCTGATTACCATTCCGATTAGATACAAACGCTAAAAAGCGCCCATTTCCACTCAAAGCAGGTTGCTCCTCGGTGTAGCGACTGTTGAGAGAAGTAGGCCCTATGGAAATATCGTTATAACCACAAGATGCAAGCAAACTTGTTAAACCAAAAACCAGGCTCCAATGAATTGGTCTTTGGAGCCAAAATGTAGGCGTAAATTTTTCCACCTCAACTGTTTTCCGTCGCCTTTAAACCTAGTTCTACGCAAACTGTTTTAAACATCGTCATCAAAATCGGTCGAATTATCTCGCCCCTCATTTGGCATTTCAACCGGGTTGTATGGCACATAATCAGTTGGAATCGCCTCATCATCTTCGCGCGGTCTTCGAGGAGTTGAGTCAGTGGGTGGACGACGCCTTCTTGGTCTGGGAGTAACATCATCTTCCCGGCTTTCTGGACGCCCAGATCCGTTATTATTACGCCGAGAAGGTTTTCTGACTTCCCCTCCCGAACTTTCCCAATCATCAACTTGCCTAGATGAAGAACCCCAATTCTCTTCTTCAGAGCTTTCAGAAGGGCGATTTACAGGACGCCCAGAAGTCCGCCCCCGCGTTCTATCTGCTGGAGCCTGTCTTTCACTACTGCTGCTGTTGCGGCGTTCTGAACGACGGGGGGGTTGCTCTTGGTAGTAGTCATCACGAGTGGAAATCTCATCCCTGCTACCGCGAATCCGGGCACGCACGGGGCGGTCTTCCTCATCTTCATAAGGCAGTGGATCTAAGTCTGCCTCCATTTCAGCCCCATACTTCTTCCGATTGCGGTTCATTGAATAATTTCCGCTTACCTCTCGCTCATCATCCACAATCGGAGTGTTGCGCTTTGCTTGCTGGGTCGCTATACTCCGCAGACGAATACTTTCAACTGCAAAAAACACAGTTGTGCCAACTAAAAGTAGTTGACCAAATTGTAGAATCGGGTCTAGCCGCCATCCTTGAAATACGAGAATGAAGCCGCAGAGCAAGCCGACTGCCGCAAAAAAGATATCTTGATCCCGTGACAATTCTGGACGCACAGTGCGAAGAAAATACAGTGCTGCCCCAGCCACAGCCAGGAAAATTCCTAGAATACTGGCTGAGTTTGCCCCAAAATTTACCTGAGCCAGAAAACTGGCTGAGTTCAGCCCAAAATTTATCATTGCTGTTTTCCCAATATCAAATCTATGTTAGCGAGTCACAATTAAAATCACTACTGTAATTAGGGACGATATATTGAAGCTTCAAAGCCTCTGGCAAAGAAGCTCTGAAGCTGTTCACCGAAAAATAAAAAAACCTATGTTTATTAGCTACAACTGCTTCTAGCAGCAAACACTGCTGCTTTTAGTGCAATTATAAATAGCTGACAGACAATCGGTTGTGAGAGTCAGTTTGACTCTCATAAGCATTATGAACGCTGAATTTTATCTTTCTGGCTAATGAAAACTAGACCAACTGTAACGGGTATCACAACAATTGCAGTACCCCATAGCAGACTCCAAAGAAAATTTGCTAAAGAAGGCGTCATACTTCTAAACCTTTTTTTACACACTTCATCCTAATTTTAATAGTGTATTACTTTCTTGAGAAGCCTCTAACTCTGAACAGCCAAACTTGGTAACTGCTGTGAGGGAGTTTGCTTTTCTATTCCAGAAGTAAGTGGCAGCATTTGGTTAAAATGATGATGAGAGTGCTTTACAAAGCTTCAAATTTTGTGGCGTTATCGAAGCGCGGCTTGCCATTGCCTAAGTTTTTCTTTCTTTACAGATAGATAGTACCTTAAACCGATGACTGGTGTTGACCTGACTGCTTGGATTCTTGGCCCTGTGTTAGGGCTGATGACATTTTTATTTATATTTCGGATCATTCTCACTTGGTATCCGCAAGTGGATCTAAATCGTTTGCCCTTTAATTTAATAGCTTGGCCTACCGAACCATTTTTAATCCCATTGCGAAAACTGGTGCAACCTATAGGCGGAGTGGATATTACACCTATTATTTGGGTTGGTATCTTCAGTCTGGTGCGAGAAATATTACTAGGTCAGCAAGGATTACTGACAATGCTAGCTCGTGTGAATTAGGCATGGGGCATAGGGCATTGGGTATTGGGAAAACTCTCCTTCCCTAGTCCCCAATCCCCAGTCCCCAGTCCCTTACCCGTTCATCTCCTGGACAAAATTTGTATAGACATTACCCTGCAAAAATTGTGGAGTTTCCATAATTCTTTGATGAAACCCAATGGTGGTAGGTAGTCCAGTGATGGCACATTCCCGGAGTGCGCGTTTCATGCGGTTAATAGCAGTGGGTCGGTCTGGGGCCCAAACAATTAACTTGCCGATCAAGGAATCGTAGTAAGGCGGGATTTGGTAATCTGTGTAAACGTGGGAATCAATGCGAACACCAGGGCCTCCAGGGGGAAGATAGCCACTTATCCGTCCAGGAGAAGGGCGAAAGTCATGATCGGGGTCTTCAGCGTTGATCCGGCACTCGATCGCATGACCCCGCAAAACTACTTGCTCTTGTGTAAGCTTGAGTCTTTCCCCTTGGGCAATCCGAATTTGTTCGGCAACCAAGTCTATTCCAGTAATCATCTCTGTTACAGGATGTTCTACTTGAATCCGGGTGTTCATTTCCATAAAGTAGAATTTACCCGATCTATCCAAGAGAAATTCGATAGTACCCGCCCCACTGTAATTGATGAATTGGGCAGCTTTGACAGCAGCTTGTCCCATTTTCTCACGCAGGTCTTGGTCGAGAGCCGGACTTGGTGCTTCTTCTAGTAGCTTTTGATTCCGGCGCTGAATTGAGCAATCCCGTTCGCCCAAGTGGATGACATTACCGTAGTTATCCGCCAAAATTTGAAATTCGATGTGGCGGGGACGTTCAATAAATTTTTCTATGTAAACGCCAGAATTACCAAAAGCTGCTCCTGCTTCCCCTTGGGCTGCCAGGAAAAGTTTGACAAATTCATCTTCAGAACGCACCAGGCGCATACCCCGTCCGCCGCCACCAGCTGTGGCTTTGATCATCACTGGATAGCCGATTTCCTTGGCGAATTTTAATCCTTCTTCCTCGGATTCTACCAACCCCTCACTACCTGGTACTGTCGGAACTCCAGCTTTTAGCATGGTTTCTTTGGCAGTGGATTTATCCCCCATCAGCTTTATCGCTTCTGGAGTTGGGCCGATAAAAGCAATATGGTGGTCAGCACAGATTTCCGCAAACCGGGCATTTTCTGCCAAAAAGCCGTAACCTGGATGAATAGCAGTCGCATTGCGCGTCAATGCGGCAGCAATAATATTGGGAATATTCAAATAACTTTTACTGCTAGCAGGTTCGCCAATGCAAACCGCTTCATCAGCAAGTTGGACGTGGAGAGCATTTCGGTCAACGGTGGAGTGAACCGCGACTGTTGCAATCCCCATTTCTTCACAGGCGCGGAGAATGCGAAGGGCGATTTCTCCCCGATTGGCAATTAATATTTTGTCAAACTTCATTTTTTAGTTTCGATATCATTACCAGTAGATTGACATTTTCTCTGATCCAATTTGAAACGACGCTTTTACTTTATTTCAAATTATCACAGGAGATTCGCCACCCTGATTACTAAGCAAACTCGCATATTGCAGCCTTGCTGCCTCTACGAGTTTTACTACACTAACAACATTGCTGCTGTAAGTCTTGGCTAGCTTACCAAACTGGGCTTTTGCGATCCGCCATCGCACCGCACCTCCCACAGTCGCTCTACCCTTTTTAATATCACTTGTGCATCTGCTAAATTTCTGTCAGTCTGATACCGCCTTGAGGAAATTTATATTTTTGAGGAATATAACTTTAGATATCACCTTACTATAATTAGTTTCTTATGCTATAGTCTATATTTAGACAAACCATGCGGATGTGGCGGAATTGGTATACGCGCACGCTTGAGGTGCGTGTGGCTTTGCCTTGCGAGTTCGAGTCTCGCCATCCGCATTTTTGCTTGTCTAACCATAGGGTCAATAGTCTAAGGTTTTTTGAACCGTGACTATTGACCCTTAAATCTGAATCTAGCTTTATTACTCCCCTAAGGTAATGTTGCTGGGTAAATAAGTTTGCGGTAATAAACTTGTGCTTGATCGTTGAGCCAATGATACCCACACTCTTGTTCACCAAGCGAGGGTATAGGAGCGAGTGCAGACAATTTCGGAATCACCAAATATTTTTATCCGTCGTTGTGCAACGGGATTGTTGGCCTTCGTGCTAATAATGTTTTATTTCTAACGACGGAAGGTTACTCTACCTTTAGTTCGATTTTGATACCATGTAACCGCCAATGAAGATAGCATTACAGCTATCAAAAAAAATATAATAATAGCAGTGACTGATGCTTCGCTAATGTGGAAAGTTAGACACATGCTACCGCTTACAAAGAGTGATAGAAATACACAAGTACCTCTTATAAAGTTTGCGGTTTCCGGATCACCCCCATATTCTATACTTGCCCAGCAACCCTTACAAACTGTAACTCTATACTCGGAAACAGTAGCGGAGTGAGGACATTTTATGTATAGACTTAATTGTTCCTAAGGTGGTAAAAGGTACTTTTTCAAATAATTTCAAATTTATTTAATGCCAATAGTAGTTCACGAAAAAACATATATTCATTAGTACCAGCACTAAAATTAAAAGAGGATAAACTAAAACCTCTAGTTATAAATACGTGTTAATATTGTGCTTTTTGATTACTTATTCTGTATTTTGCTTTTCTTATGATAGAAGAAATCATTGTGTGGAGTTCTCTTAGTCCTTGTTTAAAGCACTGAAGTGCTTACTACATAATAGAAAATTTGACGAAACGAAAAAATCTTTCCCTACTCCCCACCCAACAAATTTGCCTTGCCAAAGTACTAGTTTTTTATGCTTTTATAGAGATACGTGAAGTTTTGTAAAAAGCATTGAGTATTACTTTTACGCCGACAAACAACTTAACACTGCCAGCAGCTTGGCATCGCCTCACTCCGATTTGGCAAGGAGGGGAGGAAGTGATTCAACAAAGTTTACCTCATACTCAGTTAGCACCTGCTTGGCAGCTAATGCTTTTGGGTGACGGCTCTCCAACACGTCATCTAGAATTGCTTACAGGTGAGCCTGTAGAAGTAGATGTTATTGATATGTCATTGATTGGCATGGACTTGGATGCTGCACCTGACTTAATCCAAGCTGTTCCAGGGCCGCGACTACGGCGACAAGTGTGGCTGCGGACTGCTTCTGGTCAACGATTAGCCTATGCTACCTCGTGGTGGGAAGCCAGTCATGTAGATGAGTATTTGCAAAATCGTTCATTACCAATTTGGGCGAGTTTAGCTCGTCTCCGCACAGAGTTGTATCGGGATGTTCGAGGAATTTACTATGGTGACTCATTGGCGCTAGAGTCTGGTTTTGATGTAACTGGGCCTTTTTGGGGTCGCCATTACTTGTTTTGGCATCATGGACAGCCACTAACCTTAATTTATGAAGTTTTTTCCCCTTATTTAACTAAATATTTGGGAGCTATGCAATTAAATTCCAAAAATCAGTAAAAAGGCATGATGTGGCGCGATCGCTCGCTACCCAGCAAAACCAAGTAGCTCAAATCATACAATGAAATTATCAAATCTGGTAGTAGTGCCGTTAGACTAATGAGTTTTCGGTGATGGTTTGCCGTTGTTCTGCGATCGCATCCTCTCTAAAATAGAGTCATTCCCCCAGTTCAACCATGATTCCACTCAAAACCCAACTCACCCTCGAAGAATTTCTCGCGCTTCCCGAAGGAGATATCAGCTACGAACTCATTGATGGAGAAGCTGTTCCCAAATTCAAAAACGATCAGATGGCACCAAAATTTTTTCATAGTTCTATAACAGGTGCGTTATTTATACTATTGTCTGCATGGGCGCAAGGAAAGGGGCGGGTTGTAATTGAATGGGCAATTAAGCTAACACGAAATCAACAAGACTGGGTTCCTGTAGCAGATTTGACTTATATTTCTTATAATCGTCTTTCTGCTGATTGGTTGCAAGATGAAGCTTGTCCTGTTCCACCCGAATTAGTCATTGAAATTATCTCCCCCGGTCAAACTTTTGGAGAAATGACCGAAAAAGCTACTGATTATCTAAAAGCTAAAGTTAAACGAGTTTGGATTATTGATTCTAGAGCAAAAACTATTACTATTTTTTATCCTGATATTCTCCCTCAAACCAAACGTGGTACTGATAATTTAGAAGATTCCTTATTTGAAGGTTTGCAAATTACACCTCAAGAAATTTTCCAACAAGCAAGAATTTCCTACTGATGTTAGCAAGAAAGACACAAGGAAAGGTTTAATGAATACTGTTGTGCTAAATCTAGAACCAATTGCTCATTTAAGCGATGAGCAATTTTATCAATTGTGTATTGCCAATCGTGATTTAAGCCTGGAAATGAATGCAGCCGGAGAATTAATAATTATGCCACCAGTAGGAGGAGAAAGCGGAAATCAAGAAGCAGATTTAATTACAGACTTAAATAATTGGAATCGTGAAGCTAAATTAGGGAAAGTTTTTAGTTCTTCAACTATATTTATACTTCCCAACGGTGCAAAACGTTCACCTGATGCTGCTTGGGTAAAATTGGAGCGGTGGGAAGCTTTAACGCCAGAACAACGAAAAAAATTTCCGCCACTTGTACCCGACTTTTTGATTGAACTGCGTTCGGAGACAGATCGGCTTGCACCAATTCAAGAGAAAATGCAGGAATACATTAAAAATGGTCTGCGCTTGGGTTGGCTGATTAATCCTCAAGATGCAAGAGTTGAAATTTACCGACTTTTGAAAGCTGTAGAAGTTGTGCAAATGCCAGCGATTGTTTCTGGAGAAGATATACTACCTGGATTTGAGTTGCAAGTATGAGTAGGCGATAAGCCTGACGGTATACCAAAGCTATACCGCATTGCCCCAAAAAATACTGTACTTATAATGTGGCGCGATCGCGTACCCGCCCTTTCCGGTGGCGATCGCATATCGCTACCGAGCAAAAGCTGAAATTGGCTTCCAGCTTTGTCAAGTTAGTTATATTCTCTAATTGCTTGAAATAACAGATTTACTTGCAAAAACTTTCGGACTGAGGCATTAATCTTAGGGAAACGTCCTACGAAATTCAAAAAAGCGTGTTAAAAATGGTAACTGAGTCAAAAACACAGCTTTTGAAAGAGTAGGGAAGGTTGATTACCGAAGTATCATCAACATCTAGGGTGAAAAAATTTAATATAATTAACTGCCCTAAAAAATGGTTAAACCTGTTGGTGTACTTAACTAATTAAGCAAGTAATAAGTTTGCAAGTATAAGGTATAGGTTTCAATGGCACCGCCTCTTGTGTCTGTTCCGATGAAGAAAAATAAAAAACCGTCTCTGGTGCTAACGCTCTCGGCTGCTGGGCTATTGATTGGTGCGGGTAGTGTAGCATACTGGTTGTTAAGCCAGAGACAACGATCTTCTAGCGATTTGCTAGTAGGTGCAAATATTATTCCTGGTGATGCCCTGTTTGCGGTTTCTCTGACAACAGATCCCCAGCAGTGGCAGAAATTGCGGCAGTTTGGCACAAAAGAAACCCAAGCTGAACTGGACAAAAATTTAGTAGAATTGCGCGATCGCTTTCTCACTAATAATGGTTACGACTTCCAGAAAGATATCGCTCCTTGGGTAGGCAATGACGTTACAATCGCAATCCTTGCCCCAGCAACAGCAAGTATTGCTGCACCCAAACCAGTTACCACCAATGAAGATGCTGCAAGCGTTCAGCAGTCGATGGTAATGGTATTACCAGTGAAAAATCCAGAAATCGCCAAAAACATTTTGGCACAACCCAAAACCCTTAAACAAGGCAAATGGATTGACCGTATTTATCAAGGGATCGCCATTAAACAAAGCCAGGGACAAGCAGGAGAAAACTTCTCAGCAGCATTACTAGATGGGCGTTTTTTAGTTATAACTGATAGTCCCAAAGCCACAGAACGAGCAATTGATGCTTACAAAAATCAAACATCTCTAGCTACAACAGGGGGCTTTGCTGAGAACTTTCCGAAAATTGCCAATTACGAACGCTTTGGCCAGTTTTACGTAAATGTGCCAACAGCAGCCAAAATAGCCGCAGCTTCTCCGAATCGCCCTTTACCTGCTCAAGTTTTGGCTCAACTGCAAAATAACCAAGGTTTAGCGGGGACAATGACCTTAGAGGCAGAAGGAATCCGCTTCAAGGGCGTTTCTTGGTTAAACCCTAATAGTCAACGGGTGCTGGCGGTAGAAAACAAAGCTGGGCAAATGCAAAGCCGCGTACCAGCAGAAACCTTAATGATGCTTTCCGGGGGAAACTTACAGAGGTTGTGGGGAGATTACGTTTTAACATCTCAGGGAAATCCTCTCTCGCCGATCGCACCAGAACAACTTAGAAGTGGTATAAAATCTCTTACCACTCTCGACTTAGATAAGGATTTGCTCAGTTGGATGAAAGGCGAGTTTTCCTTATCAGTGATTCCTACTACTCCAAAAGAAGGTTCACCAAATGATTTTCGTGCGGGTTTGGTGTTCATGGTACAGGGCAGCGATCGCCAATCAGCTGAAACATCCATAAAACAGCTCGATGACGTGATGAGAAATCAATACCAGTTCCAAGTTCAACCAGCGAAAGTCGCAGGGCAACCCGTTGTTAACTGGGTTTCACCCTATGGTACCTTAACTGCCACCCACGGCTGGTTAGATGGAGATGTCGCTTTTCTAGTAGTGGGCGCTCCCGTTACTGATAAAATTCTTCCCAAACCCAACAACACACTAGCTAGCACTCTTCCCTTCCAACAAACAGTTCCTACAGAACTAAATCCGACAAATGGTCAATTTTTTCTGGATGTGGAACGAACTCTGAAAAATCTTCCCCCAACAATTCTCACCGCCAATCAACAAACTTTGCTAGCTGCAACGCGCTCAATTGGCATGACATCTGCCGTCAGTGACAGTCGCAGTAACCGTTACGACGTTTTTATAACACTCAAAAAAGTTAGGAACTCAACTGCCTTGCCTAGTCCAGAAAGCAATAAGAGCAGTTCTGCTACACCATCTACGACTTCTCCATAACAGCAATTTGAAAAGTTAGGAATTTGGAGTTTGGAATTTGGAGTTTGGAGTAGGAAGTTAAGAGTTTGAAATTGTACCAATTCTCAAAAATATTGCTATATATCAATCTTCGAGTCTGGTGTTTCTTTACCTCAGAGCGGTATCATCTTTAGCAACCTTAAAAGAGAATGGTATTAAAAATTATTAATTCATAACTCATAACTCCTAACTTTACCCTGTTTCATGACCCTCTAAGCATATAGGATCAGAACAGTCAGAATCGATATTTTAAATCATCCACGGAGAGAAGACTTTATGAATTTAGTTATACTCCAGAACTGGCTGGACAATGCCTCCTTTGCCATATTATTCCTAACAATGCTGGTGTATTGGGGAGGAGCGGCTTTTCCAAATCTGCCTTATCTAGCCGCTTTGGGGACAGCTGGAATGGCGATCGCTAATTTGTGCATGGCGACTCTACTAGGGGCACGATGGATAGAAGCTGGTTACTTTCCTTTAAGTAATCTCTATGAATCCCTGTTTTTCTTAACTTGGGGAATTACCACCGTCCATCTCATTGCTGAAAGTAGTAGCCGTAGCCGCTTAGTAGGAGTTGTTACAGCTCCAGTAGCAATGTTGATCGCTGCTTTTGCTACTGTGACACTACCATCCCAGATGCAAGCGTCAGAACCCCTAGTACCTGCCTTGAAGTCAAATTGGCTGATGATGCATGTCAGCGTCATGATGTTGAGTTATTCTGCTTTGATGGTAGGTTCATTATTAGCGATCGCTTTTTTAGTTGTGACTCGCGGTCAAAACATCCAACTACAAGGTAGTTCTGTAGGTACTGGTGGCTATCGCAGCAACGGCTACCGCTTAAACAAAGCATCTGAGCTAATTTCTCAACCATCAGCCCCTTCTGCCGAAAATAACGGCTTTGCTCGTTTTGAAACTAGTAGCAACGGCAACGGTAACGGTAACACCGCAGTTTTGGGTTTAGTAACTACCTCTGAGCCTCAAACTGTAGCATCTGCTGAACCTCTTTCACCCCAGCGCCTTAGCCTTGCCGAAACCCTCGACAACATCAGCTATCGCATCATCGGGCTAGGATTTCCCCTGCTGACAATTGGTATTATTGCCGGTGGCGTTTGGGCTAACGAAGCTTGGGGTTCCTACTGGAGTTGGGACCCCAAAGAAACTTGGGCATTAATTACCTGGTTAGTGTTCGCCGCCTATCTCCACGCCCGAATCACTCGCGGTTGGCAAGGGCGTCGTCCTGCAATTTTAGCCGCCACCGGCTTTGTTGTTGTTTGGGTTTGCTATCTCGGTGTGAATCTTTTGGGTAAAGGTTTGCATTCTTACGGTTGGTTCTTTTAGTAACCTCATCCCTAACCCCTCTCCTCTGGCGGCTACGGTGTACACACAAGCGATCGAATTACCCAAAATAAAAGAAAAACCTCATCCTGTCCTATCGGACATCCCTCTCCTTACTAAGGAGAGGTAGAGGTTTGGCGTAGCAAAACCTTTCTTGAGGTATCTTAGGGGCTGGGCGAAAATCTTAAATTGCATCACCAAAGACTTGTGTATATACCGTAGCCTCTGGCAAAGAGGGAGAAAGGAGCAGATTTAAATTTACTATTATTTATCTCTTGGGAATTATTTCGGATGAACTGCTAAATCTGTGGAAAGTATAGATTTAGTGACAGGAGATTTTTATGGAAGATGGATTCGAGATACTAAACCATGATGAAGTTGTGTCTATAGAACCAGACACTTTTAATAAGTTAAATATTGCTAAAACTTTTAAAGTCCGTGATTTGATTACAGCAATTAAGGAATATATTGGAGCGGAAGAAACAGACGAAGTAAATTTGTATACCCAAGGATTAAATTGCGAAGTTTTGCAATTTAGTACTCAGGGATGGAAAAAAGGAAAAGTTAGACTTGCTTTAGAGTTTTGTCCTGATGAATCTGAATCACCACTTGATGAAATTTTTCAAAAGCTCAAACAAGTAGAAAACTAATACCCAATAAGCAAGGGTACTAAAGTCTGAGAACCTTAGTCTTTTTCTGTTAGTTTACAGTGTAAACACAAGTCTTTTAGAGTTGCCCGATAAACTTTTTATCCCCCCAACCCACGCCAGTCGCTCATGGGGGAAACCCCCTTCTCTACGAGACACTCCGCGTTCGCGTAGCGTTCCGAAAAAAAGGCGCTAGCCTTTCACGAATGGGAGAAGACCGCGCCCGCTCCCCTTTTTAAGGGGGGCAAGAACAAGGCCAGCAAGCTCAACAATAAGCTAATACCAATTCGCTTTTTCGCCCATTCGCAATTAAGAAATTTAGATGCAGCAAAGCAATCCCTGCTTACATCTGTTGGCTTATTTTAGATAATTGGTATAAATTATTAGTAAAAAAATGCGTAGATGTTTCCTCGGCTTGTCGTTAGACATCGCTAGGCATAGATCCTGATTCTTTCATTTAAATTGCTATCAAAATTCATTTATAAAATAAAAATGTACTAATAACTGAGGAAGAGTAAACCCATCATGCTAAAGTACGATCCATTAGCTTGTTTGCCTTCATCTGAGGAACTGCCAGACTCTGACGATACCCCAGTGGATAACGAATTACAAAATATAATTCCAGGTTTACTCAAAGTTATCTTAGCGATGGTTTGGGCAGAACGCATGGATTGGTTTTTTGGTATAGATATGGGGATTTATCATGACCCAGATTTACCAGCGATAGTCCCAGATGGATTTTTGAGTTTGGGCGTAGAGCGATTTTACGATCAAAACCTCCGCCCCAGTTACGTGCTTTGGGAAGAGAAGAGAGTACCGATATTAGCGCTGGAGGTAGTGTCTCAGACATATTGCGGTGAGTACTCAACCAAGAAAGCAGAGTATGCAAGATTGGGGATTTTGTATTATGTGGTTTACAATCCATTTCGTCGCCGTAAGCCACGTTTAGAAGTTTACAAATTAGTTAATAATGTTTATGAATTTCAAGATGGTAATCCTGTTTGGCTACCAGATATTGGTTTAGGAATTGGCATGGAACAGGGAACTTATCTAGGCATTCCGCGCGAGTGGTTGTATTGGTATAACCAGCAAGGGCAAAGGTTTTTAACACCAGAAGAAGACAAAAAACTTGCTCAACAAGAAGCTCAACTAGCAGAACAAAAAGCTCAACTAGCAGAACAAAAAGTTCAACTAGCAGAACAAAAAGTTCAGCAAGCACAGCAGGAAACCCAATTATTACGAGAACGGTTGCGATCGCTCGGCATAGATCCTGATTCTCTGTCCTGAATTGCTGTAAAGACTTATTAACAAAGCTCAAAGGTTCATTAACGAAGCTCTGAGGTTGATTAATGGAGTTCAAAGACTCATTCACGAATATAAAAGACTCGTCCGCGAGTATCAAAGACTCGTCCGCGAGTATCAAAGACTCATTCACGAGTATCAAAGACTCGTCCGCGAGTATAAAAGACTCTCGCGCGAGTATAAAAGACTCGTCCGCGAGTATAAAAGACTCATTCACGAGTATAAAAGACTCGTCCGCGAGTATAAAAGACTCGTCCACGAGTATAAAAGACTCGTCCACGAGTATAAAAGACTCGTCCACGAGTATAAAAGACTCGTCCGCGAGTATAAAAGACTCGTCCGCGAGTATCAAAGACTCATTACAGCAATTTTCATTTATTTATAAAACACTCTCGCGTTCTTCTTTGCGTCTTTGCGCCTTTGCGTGAGATAAAAAATCTTTCGGTGCTGTAATTACGAATTACGTTAGCGTAGCGTAAAGCCTGCGGCATGGCAACGCTATGAGCGACGTAGGAGCGTCATTATGAATTACCCTATCAAGACTTGCACTCACAGTTTCAGCGTGTGGTGACTTCAATCGCTGCAAAATCTCTAAAGCTGGTTGCAAATAGGATATCGCTTTAGTATATTCACGCTGCTGTTCTGCCAAATGTTCTAACCATCACAGAGTCATTGCTTTGCCTTAGACATTACCAATACGCTCAGTTATTTCTAAAGATTGATTGTAGAGTGCGATCGCTTTATAGCCTCAAAGTCATCCAGCACAAAGGCAAAGCGCTGTTCTTTGGTATTCAGTTAAGATAATTTATATCATGTCTGCTTTATTATTTATTAAACCCGAAGAACGGGAAGTGAATGTAATTGCTACAGGACGGCTAGCTCTATTAGAAACTGCTTTACTTGATGAGCATGAACTTGTCATACAGTTTACTGAGGGCGGTTGAGTAACAATTGAGGAGTTATATAGGACTCATATTTGATTGCGTGAAAAAACTCAGTACACCTTTATTTCTTCTTCCCAGTCCCCAGTCTCTACGAGTAATTCAAGAATCAAATCGGATTGCTATACATCGACTTTTTATCAACAGCAATGAGAATTATTACTCCAACGCTCAAGCGACTTTGACAAACAAATACACATCATCACGCTGATATTTCAACTGAAATCCTTGATTATTTTTAAGTTGATTGGCCAAGCTAGCAGTAAACTCCTGACTATTTGACCAGCCTGGATGACGGACATTGAGCAATACATAATTATAAGTATTTAAATCAGCAGGTGGGGAATCGCTAGTTGTAAACGTAATCAATTTTCGGTGGCTTAAATGCGGGGAAATTTCTGCTGTGGTGTAAACGCTTCCTTTAGTTTGAATCTGAGCGATCGCTTGTTTTGTAGCTTGCCAAGTATCTATAGATTTTAAATATTTACCTCCAAAATGGGGAAATTTTGCCAGACTTAAAAACGCCACTAATGACCACAGGATAATCGCTCGTTTATTTTGGAGCCATCCCCTACCTGCGGCGAGGCTGGAAATTACAGCCAACACCAGAAATGGCAGCGCTGGAATAGAGTACTGATGGATCAAGTTTTTTTGAGGTGGGTAATCAGCTAGAATGTTGAGCGCCAAACAAGGAATAGCTCCTACTAAAGGTTTTATTCCTTGTGGGGAAAGCGCCCATATCACAGGTGCTAGCAGCAGAACCAAATATTCTAGGTTATTCCGTGAAAAAACCCTTCCCACGAGCAGTCCTGGCTGAAACACTATATTTTTTGCAATGTCTAGAACTGAATTACCTAAATAGCTGTAACGTAGCATTGCTGTTGCTTCTGCACTGTTGAAAAAAGGAATAATTACCTGAGTAGCAATCAGAAACCAGGCGACACCAGCACAAAGAGCGATCGCACCATATAAACGCCGCTTTTCAAACAAAAGTAACCAAACTCCCATTCCAGCAACGGTCAGGGATAATACTTCCTTACATCCCAACACCAGGAAAATACTTAAACAAAACCATCCTAGCCGATCTAACCTTGCTGCTAAAACCGCCGCCAATAGTAGTGGTACAGCTATCACTTCTGGGTGAAAATCAAATAAATTGGCGTTAAATAACAATGGCTGCAAGAGATACACAAATACCACCGCTATTACTTGGTTTTCCTTCAATCCAGCTTGGCGGGCTAGATGCCAAGTCGGCAAAGCGCCTAATGCCAAGGCAGCAGCCTGGACAGCAAATAACCAGTAAACACTAGGGTAGATTTTATACAGTAAAGCCAAGGGATAGAATATCCAAGCAGCATGATCGCCCAAAATATGAAAACCGATGAAAGAACTAATAGGCGGTTGCCCTTGACTAATTAAATAAACTGCCTGGTCAAAAATTCCTAAGTCAAAAGCGTTTGATTGAAACAACTCGTGTCGCAAGCTGCTGCACCCAAACAAAATTAAGGCACTCACGCCAATTATCCAACCAAGATAACCAAGCTGATTCAGTTTTTTCCTCATACCATCAAAAAAGTATTCATCGTGAGTATTTTAGAGACATAATTAGCAATATTATTCAATACCACAATCAGCCCTAAATGTATCGCACAAATATTGTAAAGCTATTCACAAAAAGAACCGTCATATTCCGAGAAAAAGAATGGTTATTTAGCTTAGTGGTAATATCTCTAGTTCTATGGCTGATATTTTTAGGAAACTCCGCTTTACGAGATTGGGATGAAGGTACTTACGCTCTAGTTGCCAGAGAAATTTACCGTACTGGTAAGTGGCTTTATCCCACTATTCAGGGAGAACCATTTTTATTAAAACCGCCTTTGATGCAATGGTTAATAGCTTGGTGCTACCACTTAGGAGGAGTGCAGGAGTTAACGACACGCTTACCTGGTGCGGTTTTAACTGCTTTGGGAGTGCCTTTACTTTACTTGGTAGGGCGTTTGGCTTTTAACCAAAGTTTACCGGCTCTATTTGCTGCTTTAGTTTACTTGACAATGTTGCCTGTGGTGCGTCATGGACGGCTAGCAATGTTAGATGGGATGACTATTTCTTTTTTCTTGCTGTTGTTGTTTTGTCTTTTGAAGGCACGTCAAAACCGAAAATATGCTGTAGGCATGGGATTTTGTCTGGGGTTAATTATTCTGACTAAGGGAATGATAGTTTTGCTTTTGGGCGCGATCGCCTGTTTATTCCTACTTGCAGATCGACAATTAGCTTTGCTGAAAAGTCCCTATCTCTGGGTGGGAATTTTGTTAGGAAATGCTCCAGCGATCGCTTGGTACACTGCTCAATGGCAACATTACGGTAATACTTTTTTAGAAGTGCATTTTCAAGCACAAGCTTTTGACCGCCTTTTACAACCTGTTGAAGGTAATAGCGGGCCTGTTTGGTACTATTTATTAGAAATACTTAAATATGGTTTTCCCTGGCTGTTATTTTTGCCTGGAGGGCTTTATCTAGCTGGGAAAAACCGTCATAATACTTGGGGTTATCTAGTTCTATTGGGTACAATTATTTACTTAGGAACTATTTCTTTTATGAGAACTAAACTCCCGTGGTATATCATGCCTGTATATCCATTTTTAGCTTTGGCAATTGGGGCTAATTTGAGCGAAGTTTGGTACAATCGTCATTTTAGAGTGCGAAGTTGGACAATATTTCTGGCTATTATTTCTATTGCTGGTTTAGGAGGTTGTATTTACTTTTTTATTAAAAAAGAGCCGATTTTAATAGTCATGAGTATTGTTTTGGTAATAAGCATGGGTATGGCAGCATGGCTAGTTAAACAGCGCGATCGCAACTTTATTCCAGTGTTATTTTCTGGGATGTACTTAGTTTTAGCCCTGTTGGTAAGTTCGCAATCGTGGATTTGGGAATTAAACGAAGCTTTTCCAGTTAAACCAGTAGCGGAATTAATTCGGGCAAATGTTTCACCAGGAACACAAATTTATACTTCTTTTGCTTATGGGCGTCCTAGTTTAGATTTTTACAGCGATTGCAAAGTAACTGCTACAACTCTGCCAATTTTACAAAAAATGTTATCTAATAAATATTATTTGCTGTTAGACAATGAGGCTTTACAGCAAATGAATTTAACTGGTAGTAAAATTCTAGGCGCAGCTAACGGATTTACACTAATTACCAAAAATTAACAAAACAGAATTTAAGAGTCAGGAGCCAGGATTCAGAATTAAACCTAAGCTACCCAAAGATCGCGGGCAAATCGAATAGAAAATGTAAACATTAGTATTCCAAAAAAGTACATAATTGGGTATCCCCAACGAGGATAACGCGCAAGTAATAACCCGAATGCTATTGACAGCGATACAATACCGTAAGCGTAGCGTTCAGCCGAGGCTGTAATCCCTGTGTTCAAAATTAAAGCGAAGGAAGAAAAGCCATAAACAACAGTAACAAGGGGAATTTTATCTCGTGATAACCATAGTAAATAAATACCGCCAAAAACTAGTGCAATTTTAAATAATTCATCTCCTGTCAATGACCACAACAATAGCCATAAAAAATATAATCCATAGCGGAATTTACTCATCCCCAGATGTAAACGAAAGCGCCATAATAAATAGCCGCTACCAATAATTATTAAAAAGAATAATAGATATAAAGGGTCTTTAATATAACCAGATTTCCAATTAGTGAAACCTACCGTAATTTGCATCAGCATCTTCCACCAACCTTCCCAAGCAAACCCTGTTGCATCACCACGCCACGCTTTTTGTGCATGGATGAAAGCCAAAGCATCGCCAAATTTAATTTGACAATAAAGACTGTACAGAGATATACCCAAACCAACAGTTAAACTGGCAATATAGGCTTTTATGCCTCTACATTCTTTCCAAGAAACAAACAGAAAAGCGGGGATAAGAGCAACTCCAGGTAGTCGGGTTGCTGTAGATAATGCTCCCCAGAATCCTGCCCAAATATATTGCTTTTTATTAAAAGCTCGTAAGGCAGATGTGGTACACAACAAAAACAGACCTTCAGTGTAAATTACAGTTCCATAAAGGGAATAGGGACACCATGCTAAAGTAGCTGTCGCCCATCGTGCTGTGCTTGTGTCGTAAAGCTCCTGTACCCAAAAATAAAGTGTGAGCAAGGCAGCTAAAAAAGCCGAATTATTAACTAATATACCTGCCACTTTAAAAGGCAAACCAATGAACATAATTATCCTGCTTAACAATGGAAATAAAGGAAAAAATGCAACTGTGTGAATTTCCTTTACGTCACTAGAGAAATCATAACCAGAAGTCACAATTTTCTCATACCAAACACTATCCCAAGCATGAAAAACATCCCAACTGAACGTGGCAGCAACGGCAGTTGATGAACTTGGAAATAATGGGGCAATCAGTAACATAGCGATGGCTATTAGAAGCCTACTAGAAAGCCACATAGCTATGACAAAAAATAAGCCATTCACCAAAAAAATTTTCCTTATATTCATCTTTGCAGATAGATAAATGAACTTTTATTAACTGTCATGGTACTACGAGCCTTCGTTCGTTACTTGAACAGTAGATTGGCTAGATTGGGCTAGATAGATACCCACTAAAACTACCGCAATTGCCCAGTCAAAGAAAGCTACTTGTTCTGAAAAAGTGAACAAAAGTATGGGGAAGATTACTAAAGCCGCGATCGCACTGATTCGCTCAATTTCATAAAAATAGAGCCAAAAGAAATGGCATCTACACCTACAAATAATGAAGCGATCGCTATCTTCGTTTGATTGGATGCAGTCATTAGGAAATTTAAATTCAAATAATGGTATCAAATTCTCTAACCAACCCAACGCTCTTGGGCAAATCCTACAGCTATTTTGGCTAGTAATGTCACAAAAGCGCCCAATATTAAATATCCCTGACGAGGATGGCGAGATAGCAGCACACCAATGGCTATATTCAGAGGCACTATACCATAGGCAAGGCGGCTCAAAGAGATGGTACCTCCAGAAGCTAGGAGCAAACCAATACCGCAAAAGCCATAAATAACTGTAACTGCGGTCAATTGCCTGCCTAAGCGCCACAACACATAGCCACCACCTAAGACCATGAACAAGTTGAGCAAGCTATTGATCCACTCTTCACTTGCTATAATCAACAAAAATAAGACTAAAGCATAAAAGCCATAAAATAATTTCACAGAACTAAAACGTTGATGGAAACGCCATAAAAGATAGCTACTGGCAACAATTACGCCAAACAACAACAGATACCAGGGGTCTGGAATTCCGCCAGAGGGGTTTTGAATCCAACCAAATTGCCAATTATTTGTGCCAACTACAATTTGCATGAGCATATTTAACCAACCCTGCCAATCAAACCCCAGAGTTGGTCGCCATCCCCGTTGTGCTTCGATAAAAGCTAAAGGATCGCCAAAATAAATCGCACAATACAAACTGAATAGGAGTATGCCAATAGCGGTAGTAAAACCAGCTATATAGGCAATGGGTGGTCGGCGTTCTTTCCAGGCTGCGATCGCAAATGCTGGAATTAATGCCATACCTGTAGGACGTGTTGCTGTCGCCATCGCGCCCCAAAGCGCAGTCCAGCCATACTGCTTTTGATCAAACGCCCGCAAAGCCGATGTACTCAAAAACAAATACAAGCCCTCTGTGTAAATCACCCCCGTAAACATGGAAGATGGATACAAAGAAATTACAGCAGTCGTCCACTGCGCTGCATTGATCCCATAATTCTCTTTGATCCAAAAGTACAAACAGTAAAGGGCTGCGAAAAATGCCAAGTTGTTGACTAACGTACCTGCTAATTCAAACGGCAAGCCCAGTTTCATCACAACCCAAATGCTTAAGGGAAACAGGGGAAAAAAGGCAAGATTGTGTTGCTTGCCGTCATTCACAAATTCATATCCAGAAGTAGCGATCGCTCGGTAATGTATACTATCCCATGCATCAAAAACCCCCCAGCCAAAAGGGGGCAAAAATTCTTCTGCTGCTAACGGTAGCTTTGGCGCAACCAGCAACATAGCAGTCCAGATGAATATTCGGCTGGCAAGCCATATTGCTGCTGGAAACAGTAAATCATTTTTCCATAAAACTTTTTTTCTAACTATCTGAACTTTAACCATAAGCTTGAGTGCTTCAACAAACTCCTTTATGTATCCTTTTACTTATAGCTGCAATACAGCAATTTATAAGTAATCTTTTCCATATGAAATTCTCCATCAACATCATTAATAAACTGGACAGATTCCCAATTAATTAAAATTATTTCTTATTTGGTTACTTTTGACAATTTTTTCCGAATTTATCTTTAAAAATATACTATTTATGAAGACAATTTTTGTCTATTTGTATGGAAAATGAGCAACTTTAGTACTTTATGGCTAGCAGTCTATCGAGTTGAAATTAACGGATTAGGGCTAGTGCAGTGACGAGGACACGGGTAAATTTTCCTTCTTTGCGTCTCTGGCTCTCTCCCCGTCGTCGTCAGTGTATCGATTATAGTGATTCCTGTTATTAAAGAGTCCCCAGCAATTTATAGTGGGAGTTGTTTGTAAATCCTTAAGCAATTGTGAAAGCGATTACTCTTGTTGGTTCCACTGGTTCTATTGGTACTCAGACTTTAGATATTGTCACTCAGTACCCAGATCAGTTTCGGATTGTGGGATTGGCAGCTGGGAACAATGTAGAGATGTTGGCTGCTCAAATTCGGCAGTTTCGACCGGAAATAGTAGCCATTTGCTCAGAAGATAAATTACCAGCGCTCAAAGAAGCTATCATTGACCTTGATCCCCAACCGATTTTACTGGCAGGTGACGCGGGAGTGATAGAAGTCGCTCGCTACGGCGATGCTCAAACTGTTGTCACCGGGATCGTTGGTTGTGCTGGTTTGCTACCCACGATCGCAGCTATTGAAGCTGGTAAAGATATTGCCTTAGCGAACAAAGAAACCCTGATTGCTGGGGCCCCTGTGGTTCTACCCCTAGTCGAAAAACATGGTGTAAAGTTACTCCCTGCTGATTCCGAACATTCCGCAATCTTTCAGTGTCTCCAAGGTGTGCCAAAGGGAGGCTTGCGGAAAATTTTGCTGACTGCATCTGGTGGGGCTTTCCGGGACTGGGATGTAGAAAAGTTAGCAGATGTAACCGTTGCTGACGCTCTCAAGCATCCGAATTGGTCGATGGGGCGTAAAATCACTGTAGACTCTGCTACTTTGATGAATAAAGGACTGGAAGTAATTGAGGCTCACTTCCTGTTTGGGTTGGATTATGACAATATCGAAATTGTCATTCATCCCCAGAGTATTATTCACTCGCTGATTGAACTGCAAGATACTTCAGTTTTAGCCCAACTCGGTTGGCCGGATATGCGCTTACCCTTGCTGTATGCGCTATCTTGGCCCGATCGCATTTACACCAACTGGGAACGACTAGATTTAGTCAAAGCTGGAAACTTAACCTTCCGTGAACCAGATCACCAAAAGTATCCTTGTATGCAGTTAGCTTATGCTGTGGGTAAAGCTGGTGGTTCGATGCCAGCTGTGTTGAATGCCGCAAATGAGCAAGCTGTGGCTTTATTTTTATCAGAAAAAATTCGGTTTTTAGATATTCCCCGATGTATCGAATGGGTGTGCGATCGCCATCAAAATGATAACCGTTCTAATCCCTCTTTAGATGACATTTTGACAGCAGATAAATGGGCAAGACAAGAAGTTTTAACAGCGACTGAAAAGTTAGAAACTCACTCGCGGATAATTTCTCTGCGATAAAAACCTTTAGTTCAGATACCCAAAAGGCGGATTTTCTGGTTCTTGGCCAATTCCTGTTTAGCCTTCAGCATTAGGCTGAAGGCTAACGAATAAATTCATTTTTGTCTATCCTCTGCCAAATTGCCAAATAAATTGCCTCTTCTCTGAATCATTGTCTCATTTTCAAATAATATAGCATTAGTACAGTTAAAAAATATTAGCTTTAGTATCTATTGCAAATTAGGTCTAATAGCTTTAATAGTAGTAATTTTTACTTCCGATAAAAACTTCCCCTTTCTGACTAAACACCTTTTCAGATAAGGGCTATTCTTAAGGAATTTCTACATTATGATTGCTACGTTGATTGTAGCTTGGATTATCTTCATAATATTGTCGAAGTTGTTGAAAGCAACCGTGAGTAGTGCATTAACTATTGCCGCAATCCTGATTTTATTAAACATTAGTTTTGGCATTACCCCACAAGATATTTGGCATCACATAATGCAGTTTAAGCAAACTATATCACAGTTCCAAAACGGCAAGTAAAAAATTAAAAATTCACCTTTGTTAATCAAGGTGAATTACAAAAAATGATCAGATAAAATTTTGAACTTTAAAGCAAATTGCCTTTATAACCTTTGTTGGTCAATTTTTATTTAATGCTGAAATTTTAGCCAGTGCATCCTTAACACTTGGCGGCAACTGACGCATAATCTTGCCTCTTTCGCGATCTAAAGCTACTAAAGTCACTTTGGCAGTGACGTACAATTGTTGTCCATCAGTTGAGACAATAGCATAATCCCAATTGATTCGCACACCAGTCACCTCAGCCATGCGCGTTTTTACTAGCACTGCCATACCCAATTGAATTGAGTGGTGATAGCGTACCGACAGTTCTACAACTGGCAAATCGCAACCTATAGTAACTAAATCAGCAAATTCAATCCCTATAGATCGCAAGCATTCAATCCGTGCTTCTTCCATCCAAGCTATATAAGAACCGTGCCAGACAATACCTGCATAGTCAGTGTGGTGGGGTTGCACTCTGACAGGATATTCAAACCAATTCTCAAATTCAGGACTTGATGGATTGTCAAGGGCGTTGGTTGGTGGTAGTTTTGGTTGGCTGGGCTTTTCTTCTAACATCTTCAAATTTCTCAGCACCTATAAATTTTATAAATTATTGAATAGCATAAAAAACCTTTAATGTTTTCGCTGAAACCAATTCCGAGTTGAAAATCCACCAAGCCAGCAGTATAACGGTATACCTAACTTGGGTTTGATTTTTTGTTTAAGTCCCACTAGTACCGCAAGGCGGAAGTCACACATTCACGCATTCACGCATTCAAAAGTATTATTGAATAGGCTTTTTAGGGATTTTAGATGGTTGCTCTATTTACGCCGTGGCGTACTAGTGGTTTATGTCATTAATTTTGAAGGGGGAAAAAGTTCGTAGTAAGGACTTTAGTCCTAGATTTTTAAGCACGCTTTGTGCTTACTACGAACCCAGCAAAATTAATGGGATAAGGCAGGGTGCGCTTTGCTGGGGAGAAAGTTTCCCCTTTGCACCCTGCTTATTGCTCCCCTGCCTCTTCGGTCAGCTAAAAAATTCATTAAAAATTCATAATTCATAATTGATAATTCATAATTGCGTTATATAAGTAGATTTAGACCCCAAGCTAAGTAGGGTTGCTTGCTTGATAGTTGCAGGTTTTTAACCTCTGTCTTTTAATTATGAATTATGAATTAGTAATTACTAATTATCTTGATTGTGATTAGTAGTGCGTTTTACTAACCTTCCAGCTAAAGGCTCAGAATCCGGCTTGTGAGGTTTTGGCAGATACCAAAAAATATGCGATGGGCCAGCCACGAGCCAATCACTTAATGGTAATGGAGAACAGGTAAGAGCGATCGCTAACTAAGCCACCATTACCAATTACCGATAATCAATTTCTAGTTTGCCATCGACCTTTGGAACCTTAATACTTCTTGGCAAGAGTTTTAGAGCCTGTATCGGTTTGCATAGATTGCTTGACAAGATCAGCCAGTTCGTCCAGCTGGCTAATTGCCTCCGCACCTTCTAGCTTCATTAATTCGCGGTCATCCCGCATTTCCGTCCAAGTAATCCCGTAATCGGACACCAAAAACCGAATCAGGTGGTTATCACCCAAGCTAACCATAAACGATGCACTATTCATTTGGTCGCCACACGTGTAACAAGATGCAGGATACCCGCGCCGCTCTAATACAACCGCCAAGGCTTGCAGGTTCATTACCAAGTCTTGGACGAATTGTCGATGTTGATGTGCTAGTCTCAGAAACACTTTTGTCCTCCAGACACCACAGTAATTTGAGTTTCTTTTATATTTTCTTTAGATTTTCTCATCCACTGGTATTGTAAACTATTCAATACAATTACCAGACAGATGATATTGAGTCGTTAATTGACTACCTTGTTTAGGGTAGTGGATCAGGTTTTTGAGCGCCGTATCAAACTATTCAGTTTGCAAATTAAAAATCTCGGACACAATTGCTAAATTTAACTATATCTTTATACACTTCTGTCAGGGTAGATTCTTACAAGAAGCGATCCGCTTTAAGAGTAACTTAAATCTAGCACTAGTCAACTACAGAAAAGCTACATATTTCGCTTTGATTGGCGAGGTGCAGCCAAAATAAGTGTTATTAGAGGCTATAATGTAGTTTTACATCGTTCTAGTGTCTTATTTAGATGTTTGCTATGTTCTCTTTGTAACCTAGATTTTGGTATAGACAAAGAATTAAGTATACCAAATTTTCTTCTCCTCTATATATAAAGTTGAGCAGATAACAGTGCAAATTTGCTATTCAGTACTAAAAGCAGTTAGTTATAGTTCTTTATACGAACTTTACGTAATTAATAGACAAGTCTGAGTGTAGAATCCACAATGGATAAACTCAACACTAACAATACCTAAACTCAGCAGAGCAATGTTGCCATTTAGGCAATATTTTTAGCTATTTTTTCCACATACCAGTCATGTGCGCTTAACCTAATTACTTCTGCTCGATCTTTAACTTTCTGTGGTACATCCTTTGTTCTAATGTTTTGAAATACTGTATCCTTTATTGAATCAGGACTTACGCAAAATACCTCTCAAACTATTATTTCTCCGTGTTCTCTGTGTCTGGAGTGGTAACCTGCGGTAAGCCGCTTCTCTACGAGACGCTACGCGAATGCGTCTACGGTTTTCCGTTACCTGTGCGTAAGCCCTATGGATCAGGCACAGAGCCAAATAAGATGTGTAAATAATTTTGCATTACTACTTATTACTTACTAAACATTACCTGTAGTGCTAACAAGTTTCTCACCTTTCAACATCCGCGTCGCAGCTTCAAGTAAAGCTTCTTCGAGATAAGGCTTGGTAAAGTAGCCACTAGCACCGAGTTGAGCTGCAATTTGTCTGTGCTTGTCTGCACCCCGCGAGGTGAGCATGGCGATCGGTAAGTGGTTAAGGTTAGAGTCTTTCTGAATGCGAGAGAGTAACTCCAGACCATCGCAACGGGGCATTTCGATGTCGCAAAAAACGATATCACAAGGCAGACCGGAGCGGAGTTTATCCCAAGCTTCCTGGCCATCACGCGCCTGTTCTACACGATAGCCTGCCTTATTAAAAGTTAAGGAGAGCAACTCTCGGACTGTAATCGAGTCATCGACGATTAGCACTGTCGGGTCAATCTTCGCAGGAGAGGTGTCTACAGGAATTCCTTTCTGTTGCCAAGAATTGCCACCAATTTGTGTAGAAATCCGTCCTTGGAAGATGTCAATTATTTCTAGTACGTCAGCAATGGGCATAATCCGACCATCACCCAGGACTGTAGCACCAGCTACACCAATGGGTTTAGGCGCTGGGCCTTCAAATTGCTTAATTACAATTTCTTGTTCGCTCAATACTAGGTCAATCTGTAGAGCAATTAGGGAATTTGCTGATCGCACCACGACCACAGAAACCATATCATCATCTCTAGTGCCGCCATAGACATTACCACGACTGATTTGGCGATTGAAGGTTAAAAGTTCCTTCAGGGGTCGGAATGGCAGCACTGTGTCGCGCCAGGAAATAAATGATTCCCCATTGGCATCGTGCTGGATATTTTTGACTGGTATATCCAGCGTATCTTCTACACCGTCCATCGGGAAGGCAATCCTGGCTCGATCAGAGACGCAGCAGAGAGCTTTACAAATACTCAGAGTCAGTGGCAGACGAATGGTGAAAATGGTTCCCTTGCCAATCGCAGAATCGGTGTTCACTGTCCCCCGAATTTCGCTAATTTCGGAGCGCACTACGTCCATACCCACACCACGACCAGAAATTTCATCTGCTTGGTCTTTGATTGTAAAACCAGACTGGAACAGCAGATCGTAGACTTCCAGGCGAGACATGGCTAATGATTGCGCTTCTGTAATCATGCCAATCTTCACTGCCTTAGCCTTAACCCTTGCTGAATCGATGCCTGCGCCATCATCGCCTACAGAAATGATCGTTTGGTTGCCTTGGTGGAAGGCACGGATAGTAATGATTCCTACGGGTGGTTTACCAGCAGCTTGCCTTTCATCTGGCGTTTCAATACCGTGAGCGATCGCATTATTCAGCATGTGAGTTAACGGATCGGTGAGATGATCCAAAATCATCTTGTCAATTAAGGTATCACCACCTTCGATCACCAACTCCACTTGTTTGCCACACTTGATAGCGTTGTCGCGCACTCCTCGCCGCCAGCGATCGATAGTTTGAGCAAAAGGTACCATTCGCGCTCTTGTTAATCCCTCTTGTAGCTGGGTGGTTACTTGGCGGAACTGCCTTGCTACGCGCTCGGTTTCTTCGGTAACAAAATCAATGTCACTTGCCGACTCACGCACTCGCACAATGCGTTCAATCATCTGCTGTGAGAGTGTATGGAAGGGAGTAAAATGATCCATTTCTAACTCGCTAAAACCCCTATCGGCATTGGAATCAGACGCTTGTAAGCCGGAGTCTTTCTTTTTGCGTCCAGCTAATAGAGAAGCTTCCAGTAGCGATCGCTCGTACAACTCCTGCATTCTTGCGCCCACATCCGAGAGTTGTTGTACCTGAATCAGCAAGTTATCTAATGACTGCCGCAGCCGTTCATGATCCTGCTCTAAGGTATTGCGATTTACCACCAACTCCCCAACTAAATTACTCATATCGTCCAGTTGCTTAACTGGAACCTTCATCGTTTCTTCAAATCTCGCAGCCCGACGAGTAGAGGGACGAGGAGTTTTGTTGGTGTTAGATTTTACTGATGGTGAATGGGATATTGTTTGATCCGCTTGTGCCAGCAACTTCTCCAAGTCACCAAATTCATCTATAGCTGGTGATGGAATGGCATTTTTCGCTAAGACTGGTTGAGTGTTGAAGGGCTGGCGTTGGCGTAGCCCGTCGTAGACATCGCTGGCGTTATCTGTACCTAGCAATTCTTCCAGGGCTGCAAAATCTACTTCTGGTATCTCCTTAGCTTTGGGGTTAAGTGCTACTTCCTCTTTTAGTAATGCTTCCAAGTCTGCAAAATCATCTTCTGGAGCAACTACTTCAATGTTTTCTGTCGTTACCAATTCTTCAATTGAGGTAACAATAGCGTTTTCGCCCTCTGACACTGGTATAGGTTCAGATGTCTCTGCTATACCCCACAAATCGGTTTCTACACCTTCCTGAATAACCGTTTGTGTGAATTCATTGACATCTTGCAAATCAATTATTATCGCACTTTCTCTTAATTTTGGCTGGTTTTCTACTTCTGATAGAGCAGTTTCTGTAAACAATAAATCATTTGCAAAACCCAGCTCTGTATCTTCATCTGTGTTTTCTGGGAATTCAAAGGCAGTTTCTAAGTTATTGTTCGGCTCAGTACCTAAAACTTCTGGGCTTGTCTGGGCTAAATCTGAAATTTCACCAAAATTGATATTTTCTATAGCCGATAGTTCATCCACAGTATTATCTGTAGTTTCCATCTGAATATAGGTGGATGTA
>NZ_CAXTNP010000021.1:0-17155 GCF_964245575.1 uncultured Nostoc sp.
ACTGTTAGCGATGCCTGTCCCAGAAGCACCGTCGCTGCTCTGTTCAGGCCCATCATTACCAGTAGCGATGCCAGTGATCGTGTCTATTCCTGAAAGTGTACGAATGGAACCTCCAGTTAAAATATCAATACCAATTGCGGGTGATGCATTTAACTGTTCTCCGATTAAAGTATCTGCACCCCCGGTGCCAATGAAATTGGGTGGAACGCTTAGTCTAGGCATGAGCAAAATCCTCTCAATTAGATTAGTACGATCGCAAAAGCTGATTCAAATGACCAGTTTCTCAAACAAATTCCCCGCAATCCTTTCTTCAACAGCTATTCAATCATTAAATAGCTGTTGGAAAATTCAGTTAAACCAATGTTGTTCCAACAAAATAATTAGAATTTTAAGGCATTAAACCCACCCAACAATAGATGCGTAGGTTTAGCCCGCACTTCTACATAGGGCGTTGCTGAATCATGGGATGATTTCGCCCAATTTGGAACGAATTATCAATGGTTTCAAACGCCGATTCATCCTGCACTTATGCAACGCCCGACATACTTCGACTGCGCCCAACTCGAAGAAGAGGCTGCGCCCTAAGCGTAGCTATGCCACAGGCTTTACGGCTACGCTGGCTGACAAGCTCACTGCAAGAAGCTCAGTGACCACCGCAGACATCGCATAAATATGAATTTTTCTGCGTTCAACTAGTACAGGTCGATGTCAGTTTACTTACCTTTAGCAAGGGGATTTTGCCCCAAGGCTTGTTATATTAAGGTAGTATCTAGATTTACGCCGTGCTGTACTTGTAGATCATCTAACAGGCTGATAGGCATTTCCATAATCTGTAAATGACCTATGCACCTTACAAGGAAAGGAAATTTGATTACTTCCTCTAAGTATGATTACCACTAGTTCAGTAGTTAATACAATCTATCTTTAGATATAGAAAATATATATCTTTAGACTTAGCCGCAAATTTATAACTCAGTCTATAGAAGGCTTTCACGGCGGACTATAATATGTCTTCAATTAACCTAGCAATAAGAGTTTGACATAGTTGATGAAAGTTTAGTGCGGGATGAGCTAGTACCGCTTGGCGGAAGTCACGCATTCACGCATTCAAAATGCTTGAATTTTAGGCTTTCTGGCTGTTTTAAATGGTAGGTTTATTTCCGCCAACCTGTACTAGGTTGATTCAAATCCCTGACTTCTTTAAAAAGTTGAGGATCTCGCAGCCCTTCAAATAAGTTTTGTTTAAGCATTGGTAGCGATCGCACGCAGCGCACTACCCTAAAGAGCGATCGCATAAGCTTTTGTCAAAAAGTTGTAATGTTAAGGCTTAATGTCGTAACCTTAAGCCTTAATCTTATGATGCTGGTGATTAATGTTGTAATGTTAAGGCTTAATGTCGTAACGTTAAGGCTTAACGTTATAGCGTTAAGGCTTAATGTTGTAATGTTGGTGACGACAAGACATTCACTTATAACTGCGATCGTTGATTCAAGAACTAATAAATTCTCTCTAGGTAATTTTCTCGGAGATATCGATTCTGGTAAATAGAATGTAGGTTGGGTTTCCTCCCTCAACCCAACACCTCAAAGTTTTGTAATTGTTGGGTTTCACTCCGTTCAAACGCCACTTCACTAAAGTCGGTAAACCCGCCCAGATGAGTGGCTCCCCAACCTACGCATCTGTTTTGTTTTTTTCTGGAATTGGTATTAATCACAACAAGGTAGTTATTCATAAGTGCGATATCTACGGCGGGCTACGCCGAAGCAATATTTACGCAGTGTTCTATCCTAGAAACAAAAAGGGCAAAAGTATGCAAGCCTACAAGCTAAACGCCACAATTGATGAATCAGGTCATTTAATTATTGACGAACCTCTAAATATTGCTCCTGGAAAAGTGGAAGTGATTATTTTGCAGCCAGTTCTATCCTTAGAAAATTCTACAGAACCCCCTACAGAGTCACAGCCAGAGAAGCCGAGAAGAAAGTCTAAAGTAAAAGCATTTGAAGGTTTATTTGAAAATGCCCCACCAACACCACCAGACTTTGACCCAGACCAAGCCAGATGGGAAGCTTTAAAAGAGAAACATAATCTGTGAAAATCTTGTTAGATACCAACATCATTGTAGATGATGCCCTTGAACGTGAACCTTTCCTAGACACAAGCGAACAAGTGTTGGTACTAGTTGAGCAAGGACAAGTAGAAGGTTATATTTCCGCCTCAACTTTTAGTGATTTGTATTACATTATCCGTAGGGCAAGAGGTCGAGAGTGGACACTTACTTATTTAAAGCAGTTGGTCAACTTTTGTCGTATCGCCACTATAGATAGTATTGCAATCAACATGGCACTAAACCTTAACTTTAGAGATTTTGAAGACGCTATTCAATACAGCAGTGCAGTACTCAATCATTTAGATGCTATTATTACTCGCAATCCTAGAGATTTTCCAGTTGCTACTCCCAGAATTATCACACCTGATGAGTTGATTCAGGAACTAACAAATACTCCATAAATAATTAAGTCAAATATATATGAATCCCCAATTAACCTCTATCGAAATCCAAGAACTTCAGCAACTTCTCCAAAACGACACCCCAGCGCAACAAGCACTTACTACCCTACAGCACCACAACGGGAATCTAGAAGCAAGTTTTGATGCACTCTGGAAAGAGAAAGTCGGCAAAACAGATTATAGTAGGAGCAAAAAATCTCTTTTGCAGCTGACTCTCGACGAAATCCGCGCGGAAATCTGTGGTGATGATGGTTTACGGGGCAAAATCAAAGAATACACTAATAACCCTGGTAGTGCTTCTTTGTTAAACAGTATCATTGGCTCCCTGGTTACCGTTGCAGCAGTACATGGAATACCTATTGATGCTGCGATCGCCACAATTGTTGTGTTATATATTTTCAAAATTGGGATAAACGTTCTCTGCAAGTACACTAAGCCAGATAGCGAGGAAGAGCAAGGTAAAAATAATAACTCCTAACTCCTGTACAGATGCGATTAATCGCGTCTCTCCTAACTCCCCTCACGTTCCCGGTAAATTTCGCAACCGCTCATCCAAATGAGTCCGGTCTGCCAAAGCCTTCAACAGCGGCCCATGTGAAGTAAATTCTACAATACTGACCGACGCAACAGGGCATCCTAAACGAAAACGGAAGCGTCCGACATCAATCCCCAGTAAGCTACACAGAATAATTCTGATAGTTGCCTTGTGGGAAACCACTAACACATTCCCACTGCTGTAAAGACTCTTGATTTCTTCAATTACTTGTATGGCGCGAGAAGCAATTGTAACTGCCATTTCTCCACCATTTGGCGCATACCAAGCTGGATCGGCTGACCAGCGAATATAATCATCGTGATATTCACGGCTAATTACTTCTGGCGTTTTTCCTTCCCACTTACCATAATTAATTTCCTTCAAACCATCTCTGAGTTGTGGTTCTATCTTTATTGCTTCACATAAGGGTTTTGCTGTCAATACAGTTCGCCGCATTGGACTACAAAATATAGCTGTCCAATCCATAGAACTATATGCGTCAGCAAAAGCCTTTGCCATCTCCAAGCCTTCTGGGGTAAGTTCTGAGTCTATGGAACCGCAAAAGGAATTATTGCGGCTGCATTCTGTCTGTCCGTGACGGAGGAAATAAAGAGTTAGGCTCACGGTATATTCTCATTGATTGTAAATTTAAGAGCCTTAACAATCAGATGTAGCTGAAGATAGTTAATGCCTGTGGTATATTACTACAGTTTTTTGATATTTGGAATGATTTTCTGGGCAAAGTTACCGCAAGGCGGAAGTCACTCATTCAAAAGTCACTCATTCAAAATAATTATATTCCAAGCTTTTGCGCCATTTAAAATGGTATGTTTATTTTTGCGCCTGCTGTACTGTACTAGCTCTGTCGTAGATATCGCCATTGAGCGATCGCTTATCTGGCCCATTTTAATAAGCAAAAAATAAAGGTGGGTTATTACCCACCTAATCTCTTACTCATCCTCTAAATTCAAAATTCAGAAGTTACTTGTGGCTACCCAACCACTTAGCCGCCGCAATTCCGAGAATCCCTGCTACTACGGGATTACTGAGAAACTTGATAATCCCTGGTTGCTCTGCCAGCACTTCGCGGAAAATGTCGGGGTGGTTATGATACACAAAGGACGCTAGTTTGCTAACATCATCAGCCGCCAAGATTTTGCGACTTTGCTGAAGTAGAACCAGTTTTTACCTACTGAAAAAATACTTTAAACAACAGATAGAATAAGTTGTATATTCAAACTAATTGCTTGCATTTATAAAATTGGAATCTACAGAGGTTATTCCTCTAATTTCTAATACACTTATTATTGAATGTAGAGACGTAATAAATTACGTCTCTACATTAGTTATGCCATTAGGCTAGTCCTTTAACTTTCCACACTTGCTAAGAGGAGAAGAAAGAGGTATAGCATTGGATCTTGAATACTTCATGCTTTTTTGCAAAAATGGAATCCATCCCATTTATATTCCTAGAGTTTCTGCAAAAAACTTGAATTATTAGTCAATTTTTTTCTTCACATTATCTTTTACGTCTTCAATCCCGTGACGTACTTCACTCTCAGCTTGCTTTGCTTTGCCTTCAGCTTTATCTTCTGGATCTCCAGTGACATTTCCTAATGCTTCTTGGGTTTTACCTTCAACATTTTTAGCAGCTGCTTTTGCGCGATCTTCTATGCTCATTTTATACTCCTGATTTAATCAAAAACTGATTTCAAAGCTGTAAACTAACTTTGAAATCTTTTGTTATTACCTTTACACAGTAGCTTAAAGTTTTTGCTCTAGCCTTCCACCACAAGGCATATTAAAATTAAAAATTAAAAATTAAAAATTAAAAATTAAAAATTCAGAAAAACAATTGTAGTAAGCTTTCTGGCTGTTGTTGAATATAAAATAAAGTAATGACAGTTTCGTTACCTATGCTAAAAGACATAGAACAAAGGGAGCATCCAAAATGTGTAAAAACATATTTTGTCATTGCGAGTGTAATGAAACCGAGCGAAGCAATCGCAACATCTAGACTTTGTGATTGCTACCCTACGGGAACGCCAAGGGCGAACGCTTCATTCGCAATGACAATCATATCATCTTGGTAAATTTGCTTGCATTGGGATGCTCCATAGAACAAATGTAAATATGGTAATCCCTTGTTTTGAGTGTTTAAATAAAAAACCCAGCTTCGTATAGAAACTGGGTTAATAAAGTTATGGGGATATTTTATTTGTCTAATCTAGAAAACCCATCAGGCTTTCAGAATTGTCAACCTCATTTGATGCTATCGGACGGTTCCCGAAGGTGGAATAGCTTTCATCAATTACCAATGAACTTGAGCCAATTGGACGAATCCCAGAGAGGTTGATACTTTCAACAACTTGGAATGTATTAGCACCAATTGGACGAATACCCATTGAGTTATAGGTTTCAACTACTTCCAAGCTACTGCTGCTAACGGGACGCACCCCAGCAATTGAGAGGTGTTCAGCAACTTCTAAGTCGCTAGCGCCTATAGGACGTACTCCAGCAAGGGCGAGTGTTCCAGAAGCTCCCACTGGCAGTTCATTAACTTCCTCGACTTTATCAGCATTCAAGCTCTGGTCTTGTTGATTTTCAACTTCCTGTGTAGCTTCCCCTTGAGACTTGGCATACTTTTGCCGAGAATTGGTTGCTTTGCCAGCGTTGCTAATAGTCATAAACGAACACCTCTGATTTGTTAATTGAATTTTACAATAATTAAGGAAAGATGAAATTTTTTTCCATATACATTAGAGTTTAACCTTAAAAAACCTCATATAGATATAAGAATCTTTAAAACTGATAGATAAGTAAATTTAAATTAATAATTTTTGTAAACAATTATTACTATTTATTTGCTCTAATAAGCCAGCTACAATGGATACAGGGCGGAATCGTCACCATGAGAATAGGGTATTTACAGCAAAACTGTATGACAGAATTTTGTCTTCAAGCTCCCTTTAGTCCCACAGGCGATCAACCACAAGCGATCGCACAACTTACTGCTAGTATCCAAGCTGGTAATCGTTACCAAACTTTACTAGGCGCCACTGGAACTGGTAAGACATTTTCGGTAGCAGCAGTTATTGAGAAAATTGGCAAGCCTACTTTAGTTCTGGCGCATAACAAAACCCTTGCTGCCCAGCTTTGTAACGAGTTGCGGGATTTCTTTCCCAACAACGCAGTCGAGTATTTTGTCAGCTACTACGATTATTATCAGCCAGAAGCGTATATTCCCGTTACCGATACTTATATTGAAAAAACGGCAGCGATTAATGATGAAATAGATATGTTGCGGCATTCAGCGACGCGATCGCTTTTTGAACGCCGTGATGTCATTGTCGTTGCTTCCATCAGTTGCATCTACGGTTTGGGAATGCCAGCAGAATATCTGAAAGCTGCCATCCCCCTTCAGATAGGTATGGAAGTAAATCAACGCCAAATTTTACGAGATTTGGCAAATGTTCAATATAGCCGCAACGACATAGAAATGGGTCGGGGAAAGTTTCGCGTCCGAGGCGATGTCTTAGAAATTGGCCCAGCTTATGAAGACCGAATTATTCGTGTGGAATTCTTTGGTGATGAAATTGACGCGATTCGGTACATTGATCCGGTGACAGGTGAAATACTCAAGAGTTTGGAAGCGGTGAATGTTTACCCCGCACGCCACTTTGTTACTCCAGAAGAACGGTTAGAAGTAGCTTGTAATGACATCGCAGCCGAGTTAAAACAACAAAAACTAGACTTAGAACAAGCTGGGAAACTATTAGAAGCACAACGCATAGATCAACGTACACGCTATGATTTGGAAATGCTGCGCGAGGTAGGTTACTGCAACGGCGTTGAGAATTATTCCCGTCACTTAGCAGGAAGACAAGCTGGAGAAGCGCCAGAATGTTTAATTGATTATTTTCCCAAAGATTGGCTACTAGTTATAGATGAATCTCACGTTACAGTGCCACAAATTCGCGGCATGTATAACGGCGACCAAGCGAGAAAAAAAGTTTTAATTGAACATGGATTTCGTCTTCCTAGCGCTGCTGATAACCGTCCTTTGAAAGCAGAAGAATTCTGGCAAAAGGTGAATCAGTGTATTTTTGTTTCAGCAACTCCGGGAAATTGGGAATTAGAAGTTTCTGAAGCTCGTGTAGTTGAGCAAGTAATTCGACCAACTGGGGTGGTTGATCCAGAAATTTCTGTGCGTCCCACAGAAGGACAAATTGATGATTTGTTGGGAGAAATTAAAGATAGAGCCGATCGCCATGAGCGAGTGTTAATTACCACATTAACCAAGCGGATGGCGGAAGATTTAACCGAGTATTTGCAAGACCACGGTATAAGAGTACGGTATTTACATTCCGAGATTACTTCTATTGAGCGCATTGAAATTTTGCAGAACTTGCGCGAGGGGAAATTTGATGTATTAGTAGGTGTGAACTTGCTGCGGGAAGGCTTGGATTTACCCGAAGTTTCCTTAGTAGCAATTATGGATGCAGATAAAGAAGGTTTCTTACGAACCGAGCGTTCCTTAATTCAAACTATTGGTAGAGCCGCGCGTCACGTACAGGGACAAGCAATTTTATATGCCGATAACCTGACAGGTAGCATGATTAAAGCCATTGATGAAACAGACCGACGGCGTGGTATTCAAACAGCACATAATCGACTGCATGGGATTACACCACAACCAATTGTGAAAAAATCAAGTAATGCGATTTTGGCTTTTTTAGATGTATCTCGGCGGTTAAATGCAACTGACTTGAAAGTTGTAGATGAACATATAGATGAATTGCCATTAGAACAGATTCCAGGGTTGATTACTCTGTTAGAAGCACAGATGAAAGAGGCGGCAAAGAAACTAGAATTTGAAGAGGCAGCAAAATTGCGCGATCGCATTAAACATCTGCGGGATAAAATGCTAGGACGTTAACGTGAATCTTATGCTGACCAATATTCGCCTAATTAGTGTTCAAGAATATCACCAAATGGCGGAAACGGGGATTTTTCATCCTGAAGAACGCTTAGAATTAATCGCGGGACAAATCATCAGAATGTCAGCAAAAGGAACTGCTCACGAATCAGCAATTACCCGCACAGAAAGGTTATTACGTCAACGTTTGGGTGACAAAGTTTTATTAAGAATCCAGTCACCAGTGCAACTTGATGATTATTCAGAACCAGAACCAGATATTTCAGTGGTAAAGCTGAATCGATTAGATTATGATGATCACCATCCCAATGTTTCAGAAGTATTTTTACTGATTGAAATAGCTGATTCCAGTCTTAAATATGATCGAGAAGTAAAAGCGAACGCTTATGCTAAGTCAGGTATTATTGAGTACTGGATTTTAGATGTCAATGGACGCAAGTTATATATGTATCGTCTTCCTAGTCCAGACGGATATCATAGTGAGAGCATACTTGCAGAGGATGTGACAATTTCACCTTTAGCTTTCCCTGATTGTGCGATCGCAATTCGGGAATTATTACGGAAAGTCTAGGAAGCGATCGCATTAAACACCTGTGGGATAAAGGGTTGGGACATTAATACTTGGTCAGCGTAGCAATCAAGAGAATGCCCTTTTTTGGCTATCCTAGAACTGTCGAATCCATTAAATAGAAGCAATATGGAAGTTCAAATTGGAAATGGGGCAATCAAGATTAGAGGAGATAAATCCTGGTTTGAAAATGTATTGATTGCAGGTTTGAGTGATTATTATTGCAGGTCGTTACACATAGAAGGCGTACATCACAGTATATTGGGGCAATCCGACGAAGTTTGCCTCAATATGTTCAATCTCTCGGTTGTGGTTGACTTAACACACGGTTTCTAGAAAATGGTGATGGCACCATTGAAAATCGCGAATGAGCTAAAACTATAGGAAACTGTCGCAATCTGAGTGTCTTCAACGAACAGTGCGCCTGAAATTACGTTGGTCGTAACCGCATCGAGAGAGTCTATATCTATTCCGAAACCTTCGGCGGAAATCCAAATCTGATCAGTTAAGTATGTGAAGTCAGTGATGGTATCAATTCCTTCATCTGGGGAATTAAAGTAAAATCTATCGGCACCGTCTTTGCCTGTAAGTATGTCCTTGCCCAAGCCTCCAACTAGGGTGTCATCACCGTCTTTGCCTGTAAGTATGTCGCTGCCCAAGCCTCCAACTAGGACGTCATTACTGGTATTACCTTGTAACACGTCATTGCCATCATTGCCAATCAGGCTATCATTGCCAGCGCCACCGAAAAGGCTGTCAGCACCCGTCCCACCTTCTAAGGTGTCATTACGGGTGCCGCCAGTCAGCACGTCGTTGCCATTATTGCCAATCAGCCTATCATTGCCAGCGCCACCCAAAAGGCTGTCATTACCAGTACCACCATTTAAGATATCGTCACCAAAGCTGCCATTCAGGGTGTCATTACCAGACGGGCTATTAGCATTGCCACCCCTAGCCCATCCATATAATGTGGTCATTTCCCGAAGTTCCATTTCTTGTGTCAGAACCTGTGGTGCCGTAGATAGTTGCCATTATTGTTTTTTCCTAACTTTCCTAATTGATGTTCAGGGTAAAAGTCAGCTTATCACATTTGCAGAAATGGATTTATCGATCAACAGTGATGACAGGGTTGTTTGGCGATTAGCTCAGGAAAATCAGGTGATTTTGCTTACAGCTAATCGCAGCATCAAAGGGAAAGATTCGCTCGAACAAGTCATACGTGAAGAAAATACCTTAGCATCGTTACCCGTAATTACGATTGGCAATGCCGATCGACTGCTAAACGACTCTGAATATAGAGGTCAGTGTGTTGAAAGTCTGATTGAAATTGTGCTTGATATTGATAGTTATCGAGGTGCAAGGCGAATCTTCATCCCGTAATGTGGTTAACTATTCGTTCATTGCGATCGCATTAATCATCTGCGGGATAAAATGCTAGCACGTTAGTGCTTGGTCAAGGTAGCAATCAAGATAACGCCCTTTTTTCGCTATCCTAAAAAAGTAAATCATTCCCCGATAGCGCCGATGGTTGCTTTACCCGATCACATTTTGATGAGTGCAGAGGAATATCTGGTTTGGGAACCCACCCAAGAAGAACGCTACGAGTATTGGGATGGCGAAGTTGTGATGATGAGTGGTGCTACACGCAACCATAATCGGATTTCTCTGAATTTCTCAAAGCTCTTAGATGATGCCCTAGCCGATCGCACCTGTGAAGTATACATTGTAGATGTAAAGGTGCAGGTAGAACCTGGGCAAAAGTATTTTTATCCAGATGTGGTGGTGACTTGCGACGAGCGAGATATCGATCCACAATTGGTACAATTTCCCTGCTTAATTATCGAAGTGCTATCACCTTCAACCGAAGCAGCCGATAGGGGGAAAAAGTTTGCCAAATATCGCCAATCTCCAACCTTGCAAGAATATGTCTTAGTACAAGTAGCTCAACCGGGTGTAGAAGTGTTTCGGCGCAACGAACAGGGAAAATGGGTGCTGTCGGAGTATAATTTGGGCGATATATTGAGGCTGGAATCGGTGGATGTGGAAATAGCGATCGCCCATTTGTATCGACAAGTGCAGTTTGAAACCGAAGTAACAGATGCGTAGCAAATAAGAGAAACCGTGGCCATGACTCATGAGCAAGAAATGCTAGTTGAAAAGAAGCTAACTTACACGTTAGAGCTAAATGGACAGGTCTTGATGATTGAGAACGTAACTGTTTGCGTGAATGGAAGAAACAGGAAAACAATTTTTTTCTCCATCAACTGTAGAGCATTTACAGCTTTACAGTAAATTCTCCTTGGTAGGCAACAACCGGATAGCTTCACTGAAGTTCCTGTGTACAACTATGCAGGATAATTATTATTGAGCAAATCAAAACCATCCTTGCAATTTTTTATGTACCTGCGCCAGATACCACATATAGTCATCAATTTTGTAATTATCAGCAGCTTTAACTATATACTCCTGAGCTAAATCAAGATTATTTTGAGCTTCGTAATATAATCCCAAGTAAAGATGACTGTAAAAATTTCCCTTTATCCCTTCTGATTGACCAACAGTTAAAACATCATCTAGTGTACAATTTCCCGCATACAAATCATATACGCGCTGCATAACACGTCGAGGGTCATTTTTCACAGTTAGTAAAGAATGACGCGCCTCTTCAACACCTAACGAACGAGCTATGCAGAGATATCGCCATAGTGTTTCTTCTACATCTTGAGCATTCACTGTCAAATCTATTTCAAATTGTTCAGCGCCCTCAGCAAATCTTTCTGCATAATAATACGATAATCCCCGTTGCCAGAGGTAAGGTTTAATACTGGCATCTAATTGCTCTGCCATGTCAAAATCTTCAATAGATTCATCAATCTTGGCTAGTTGAAAGTTAACCATGCCTCGGCGAATGTAAGCATTAGGATTTTTCGGCTGATTGCGGATGGTTTCGTTCCAGCGCTGGAGTTGATTTTCCAAAGAATTTAAAAAAAACATGAGTTGTCAAGCCTATATGGAGGATTAACTAGCATATTTTCAGTTTTGGGGAGAGTACGTCAATCCCTTTTTCAATCTTCCAAATATTAGGCGTTGCTAATTTACTGAAGCGTTAACTTTAAAAAAACTGTTTCATGTCATACTAAATTTTGGTACTATGTATTCATTTTATCATGATTAGCATTATCGAATTTCCTTGGCAGCAACAGGCAATTATTCGCCACAGTCAACGCCTAGCAAACAGTTTTCAGCATTGGACAGGAAATTCTTTGCTGGATGTGAATGATTCACCACTGGAAACAGCAAAGGCGCTATTTGAAGCACCTTTTGTCTTAGTTTCTCACGGCAGTGAGTCAGACCCAATTTTCAACTATGGTAATCGCAAAGCCTTGGAACTATGGGAACTTTCTTGGGAAGAATTTACCAGAATGCCTTCCCGGAAATCAGCTCAAGAAGTAGTGCAAGAAGAACGCGATCGCCTATTATCAGAAGCAGCAACTCAAGGCTTTAGCTATTATTCTGGTGTGCGGATCACCAGCACTGGTAAACGCTTTGAGATCCAAGATGGTATCCTCTGGAATCTCTTAGACGAGCACAATCAGTTGTGCGGTCAAGCAGCAGTGTTCTCTAAGTGTATGTTTCTCACATGATTGCTGCCTCATAATATATAAGTACTAATTATTTACTTAGTTAAAGCAAGATCCATCCACGAGGCAGAAGAAACTACATGCATTATTCAGTATTGTGTAACTGGTGTCTTAAAATCAGGAAAAAACGCCCGTGGTTCCCATTAGAGATAATAATCCGACAAAAATCACGCCTTATGTAACTTATGGACTGATTGCTGTCAATGTCCTCGCTTTTCTTTATGAAGCAAATCTTCCCCCCCAAGCATTAAATGGGTTTCTACACCTTGCGGCTGTAGTTCCACGAGAACTGACTTTAAGCTTTGGTGGTATCTCTTTACATCAACCAGTGCCAGAGTGGGCAACTTTAATTACCTCACAATTTTTGCATGGTGGTTTCTTGCACTTAGCAGGTAATATGTTGTTTCTCTGGATTTTTGGTAACAACGTTGAAGATAAGTTAGGTCATGTCAAATATTTACTCTTTTATTTATCTTGTGGAGTTTTGGCATCCTTGACCCAGTGGTTCTTCGCTCAAGATTCTAGCATTCCTTCTTTGGGTGCAAGTGGTGCGATCGCAGGCGTTTTAGGAGCCTACATTCTCCGCTTTCCCAACGCTGAAGTTCTCGGCATAGTGCCTTTAGGATTTTTCTTTCCGACTTTCCGCGTCCCGGCATATTTCTTTTTGGGATTTTGGTTTCTCGAACAAGCCTTCTACGGACTTGCTAGTCTGCAAACACGTACCAACATCGGTATGGAAAGCGGCGGTATTGCCTATTGGGCCCATGCAGGCGGGTTTATCTTTGGGGCAATTCTCGGCCCACTGTTGGGTTTGTTTAACGATAAATCACAGGAAGAAGCTTGGTATCAGTAATTTTTCAGCGTATCATCAGGGCTTTTAATTAGGCTAATTAATTAAATAGGTGAAATTGCCTAAGCTTCGCAACTGCTAGCCTTACAAGCTATATTGCAGTTAGTCAATAAATTAGGAAAAACATTTGTGTTTCCCCTCTACGACGAAAATCCGACGCGAACCACCCCGTATTTCACCTACGGGTTAATTGGCATGAATATTCTAGTTTTTCTTCACGAGGTGAGGCTGTTAAATGCATCGTCAAATCTACAATTGAATCAGTTTTTAAGTCAGTATGCAGTAATACCTCAAGAGTTAACCACCAATTGGAGTGGAGAGTGGATAACATTATTTACGTCGCAATTCTTGCACGGCAATTGGTGGCACTTAATCTCTAATATGGTGTTTCTCTGGATTTTTGGCAACAATATTGAAGACCGATTGGGTCATGTCAAATATCTGATTTTTTATTTGGCGTGTGGTGCTTTAGCTGCCTTGTGTCAATGGTTTATTGGCACCAATTCGGAGATTCCTTCCTTGGGAGCAAGTGGGGCAATTTCTGGTGTTTTAGGTGCTTACATTATCCGCTTTCCCCAAACTAAAGTCATGACCTTAATATTTTTAGGGTTTTTCATCACCACAATCAGAGTTCCAGCACTAGTAATAATCGGACTTTTCATTGTGCAAAATGTGATATCCGGTCTTGCTAGCCTGCAAACAGCCGCTAACATGAGCGTGGAAACTGGTGGAGTTGCATACTGGGCGCACATCGGTGGTTTTGCTTTTGGGGTAATTCTCGCTCCCCTATTTGGATTGTTTAAGCAGGACTAAGTACAAAATTTACGAAATCATTAACGAAACAATTGCTACTTATCAATCCTTTGCGGTAACTTTCTCTGCGAGACGCTGACGCTCCTAATTTCGCTAACGCGAATGCGATGCTCTGCGTTGAAATTTCCCCCTCGATTCACCACGGTTTTACCCAAAGCTGTACTAAGCAATTAAAAATTAGGAGATGCTATCTTAGCAATCCCCTATTTGAGAAACTATTAGTTTTTGTTAGCACCTGCTGAAAGTTCTTCTGATTCTTCTACCTTAGATGTAAATGTTGATGATTCTACGACTTGTTCAGGTAGAGAAACAATGATATCAGCGCCATTGATAATTGCTCCCAACAACCCCAGTTCCGATTCAACTAGTTGATCGATAGCTTCACCTAACATGTTCTCTTGTGTATAGTGTGGTCGCGCCACAAGTACCATACCATCGCTGTAGGGTTGGATTAGCAAAGGATCATTGGATATGCTGAGAGGACTAGTATCTAAAATAACTAAATCAAACCTTTCGCGGACATCCTCCATCAACCGCCGCATTTCGCTAGATTCAAGAATAGCAGCTGATTGCCGCACAGGGCCAGGGCTGGGTATGATGTATAAATTTTCTACATCAGGAACTAAACGAATACATTCACTTAAGTTAGCGTAATAACGCAGGGGTTCAATAGTGGCGTCGGGGTCAGGAATTACATTCAGCGATGTACAACGAGAAGGCGATCGCAAATCAGTTTCAATAATCAAGGTTCTTTTACCAGCACGGGCTGAAGCTATACCCAAGTTATAAGCACTTGCCGTTTTACCCTCTAGACTACTGGTGCTAGTAATCAACACCACCTTTAAAGCTTTACCACCAACTCGGCGCAGATTACTACGGAATTTCTCATAAAATTCTAAATAAGGAGAATCCGCAGAAAGTACCACCGGCACTGCTTCTTGAGGTAAATCATCAACTGGCATTAAAGGCAATTCTCCCAACAGTGCCACTTCCCGTTGCTTGAGGCTCTCGCGGATATCCTCCCTGGTTTTGAAAGTACCTTCCAGCGCTCCCAATAAAAATATCACCCCGCCACCAATCAACACACCTAAGAAACCACCCACAGCAAGGGTAATAGGCACACTCTTGGAAGGTTTGATGTCCGCAGTCGCTGTGGGGCGTCTGGCAATGCTGAGGCTGCTGGTAGTTTCTGCCTCTGCGGTTTTAGCATCGGTTAGCTTCACCTGCATTTGGTCATAGATGGCTTTTTTAAGTCCAACCTCTTGTTCTAAACGCGATCGCTCTAATTGCTTATTGGGTATCAGAGAATACTCTCGCCGTAGTCGGCCTTCTTGTTGGATTTCTTGAGTTAGTTGTTGTTGCAGCGTCTCCCGTTGAGTTTGCAAAGACACCATTTGATTTGCCAACTGCTGGCGGGCTGGATCTAAGCTACTTTGGGCGCGAATACCTGCAACGCTACCCTGAAGCGGAGCTGCCGTTCCATCGCCACCTAATACCTCCGCAGCCCGTTGTTGCAGCAATTCCTCAGCTGCTTGTTTCTGACGCAGCAATTGAACCATCGTTGGGTGTTCCGGACGCAAATCTTTCCTGAGTACGGCGATTTGCGACTCACTTTGATAAATTTGCGATCGCAAGTTACCAATAATTGGATCGGCACTCAACGCAGAAGAAATATAAGCCTGTCCGACTGTTAAGCCTAACTTATTTTGTAAACTACGAACTTGACCATCAACCCCAGAAATAGTTAATTGAATTTGCCGTTGGAGATTTTGGCTGGCAGTAATAGCGCTTAACAAGCTGCCATTCTCCGCCGCTAATATTGCCGTTCGCTCTATGCGATCATACTGTTCCAGCTTCTTTTCGGCAATTTGCAATTCCCGTTTAGCTTGTGGTAAGCGCTCATTAATCTTTTCAATAATTGCTTGTAATCGCCCAGTATTGATGTCACTGCTCAACTTAATCATTGATTGCATCAATTCAGTCAAGACCTCTATGGCTCGTTTGGGGTTACTATCTACATATTTCAGTTCAAAGGTACTCGTTTCTAAATCTCCAGTCCTGGGATTTTTTTTAGGTAAAGAAAGGACAATACTTGAACCGAGTTGTTTCGGTTTGATATTTACTTTCTCTGCTACTGTTGCAATTATCTGGTTTGATAATAAAACATCCTCATTTAGTTCCTTTCCTTGTTGTTGGATTTGACTACCAGTTGCAGAGAAAGAAACTGGTGGACCAGCATAGGTAAGTGCGCCAGATGCTATGTAGGTAGTAGGAGGCTCTGGCTGCATAGCCACCACCGTTGACCCCACTACAACTAAACCAAAACTAGCTAGTCCAATCCACTTATATTTTTCAAAAGCAATAAGATAGCGTTTAACAATTGGTGGAGTCATGGCAGGGGCATATAGAATTAGTTATCAGTTATCAGTTATCAGTTATCAGTTATCAGCTTTATATTTATCACCCTCATCTCCCCCTCCTCCACATCCGGCAACAATCGGTGAAAAGGTGAGAGTCACTAATTTTACCTGCCACCGAAGTCATCAAAAAATCGGAGAAAGGACTGGACATTGAAAAAGGGTTGGGTAATGGTAGTCAAGAAATTAGTAATTTTACCGATAAGGTTCCGACCAACAACAAGAACATCATTGTCTTGAAGGGCCACATTTTGAGATGCATCGCCTCCTAGAGCTTTTTTAGCATCAAGTTTCTGGGTAACAGCTTGACCTCGTTCAGGATCAAAGCGAACCAGAGCGATATCTCGGAGATTAGCAGTGTCTAGATTTACTCCTCCCAAAGCATCTACAAATGTACTCCCGTTAGGCAGTGCTTGAATAGAAAGACCTCCTGCGGCGTAGTTTAAAACACGGACTCTAATCTGTGGTGTGGCCAAGGATGAACGTGCTACCAAATTGCGGTCATAATCGTCATTATTACCAACTTCACGACGGGGAACGAGGATCGCATCTCCGTCTTGTAAGCGTAAATTAGGGATTGAACCGCCATTTTGCAGTGCTGCATATAAATCAATAGTTTGTGAAATCACAGAACCATCGATTAACTTTCGGCGTACTTGCACTTGTCGCAGGTCTGCATTCAAAGTTGAACCACCGGATATTAGCAAGGCATCAGCAACACGGGGTGTTGTTGAATTAATTGGATAAATTCCTGGTTTAAATATTTCCCCGCTAATGGTAACTTGAACTGGTCGCGTCCCTGCCAAGGATACTACTACAATTGGATCGGGTAAAATGCTACTTAAACCCAAGCGAATTTTTTCTTGAGCTTCTTCCAAAGT
>NZ_CAXTNP010000021.1:17255-48072 GCF_964245575.1 uncultured Nostoc sp.
TTAAACCCAAGCGAATTTTTTCTTGAGCTTCTTCCAAAGTCAAACCTTGTAAAGAAACTTTTCCCAGTAGCGGCACCACAATGTTACCTTCTGGGTTGATTAAAGCTTGAAAGCTCAAATCTGGAAAGCGCTGAACCGAAACGCTAATTCCATCTCCTATTCCTAAGCGGTACGGTCCAGGAGGACGCTGAAGCACAACGCCAATTGCATCTCCTGGTCCCAAGAGATAGCGACTGAGTTGGGGGGAAATTTCGTCATTTGTACCTAGAGGTATAACCTCAGTACCTGGCACAGGCGAAGGGGGTTGCCCTGGTGATTGTCCTTGAGGTGGAAAAGGCTGGGCAACAACAAGCTGGATAGGTGTTGTTAAGAAAACTCCTACTTGAAGACTGACAAAACACAGGGCGCCGAATGCACGCATATAAGAAGTTGGATCTATGAACATTGGTGCAGGAAAACTGAGATAAGAATTAGTCGCGCCGAGTGGTAATTTTACTCTAAAAATGTCCTAACTGTCTCTTTTATCTGCGAGTATTTTACCAACAAAAAGTAGAAAAATTTTACCAATTCTAATTTATAACTTCATATTTTTAACCTAAACGTGGTTGTAGAGATACTCCTGATGAATCTCTGCACAAAGGCATCTGTAACAGACTCTACAAAGAGTCTGTCATCAATTTAGCTTGCACTGTTTCTCCAATAGACTGTACTAAAGGCCAAGATGTTTCTACTTGCCCCAAAGGTTCCATTGGAATCAGAATACTCACGCCCACCCAAGGAGTGCGTTGCTTACGCCACTGAGACAATTGATCTGCCAAGAACCAGTGGAAAGGTGATGGATTTCCGCCGTCTGGCATAGCGTACCATTGCAAGACAGCGAAGGTTTGCTGTGGTGTGACGACGCGAAAGAACCTGGCTTCTACTTTAGTTTCAACATTAGATGTCAACTTTGCAGGCGGTTTCACTGTAAATTCAGCAGAACGATATTGAGCTATATCCCACTTTCCCCAGCGTGATCTTCCCCAGCCGTTAACGTCTGTCCACTCTACCTCTGGTTGATCCATAGGCCCATTTTGCGGCAGCAAAAGCAAGATCGCCTGGGATTCGGAACCTTCTTTTTTAAGTACCTGCAAAGACCATTTATGTTCGCCAATTTGCTGTTGTGCTTGTTCAATAGTTTGCCAACCAGGAAGGGCTAACCCAGCTTTGCGGATCTGTTTTAACTCCTTCAGGGTAGTAACAGGTGGCGGCTGTTTCCATTGCCAGTGTCCTGTCAGGTATCCGGGAACCCCTCCTATTGCCAACAAGAGTAGCAATAACAAAAGTGCTGCTACCTGACTCAATTGGTTTTTCTTGAAAAACTTAGAGAAGGAAATCATCAGTAAAATTTATAATACTTAGGCAAAATTTTACTTCATAAAATCACACCATGAGTTCAGTAATATTTATCAGTAGAGAAAAAGCAGGGTCAGCAGGGGAAGAAGAACTATGATTATTGACCAATGCCCAATACTTCGACTCCTTTCGACTTACTTCGACTACGCTCAGTACAAGTAGCTCAGTACAAGTGCTCAATGACTAATGACTAATGACTAATGACTAATGACTTTCCCCTTCTGGCTGAGTTTCTGATGCTGAAAAATAGCTATTAATCCAATTCAGTAAGGGCACTAATGACACCAACATACAAGCAGAGTATAGGTCACCACCCCAACCCTCATGGAGCCATTTAAAAGCCGCTTCTTGACCTGTGCCGTGAAAGAAAGTCAGTAAAGTATTACGAATGATATTGGCACAAGTACTAACGATCGCACCAAGAGATAAAAACGCTATAGTTGTGCGGCGTGAAGGCAAAGCGTCTGTCCAATAAAGCAGCATCAAGCCCACGTAAAGAGTAGTAAACAACATTTTCAGCCCTGCACAATAAGGGGCAACTTCTACAATCCGTCCTCCTACGTAGAGATTTATTTCATCTACGGTTACGTCCATACCAAATTGATTCAGTATGAAGCCTGCCATACCAGCGATGAAGCTTTGGAGAGGCATGGTATAGGGAGCAATGAGGTAGGGTACTGCCGTTGGGGTTGCCAAAAATACTAGTAGCAGGGGGAATCCTTGCGATCGCAAACCTGCTATTCCTTTAAACCACAAGCATAATCCAGCCAGTATAACGGGTAAGGAAAGGTTAACCCACTCTGTAACACCGCTAAGATAAAACATTGCCCCGAATAACAAGAAAACAGGGCCCAAAGGATGGATGGTATCTGGTAAACGTTTCCACTTTTTCCGGTTCATCCAGCCCAGATAAGCCGCAAATGGTAAACCAATAATCCCGTGGCTGAAATATTCGTGTTCTGTACTGATATTTTTGTTCAGCCAACCATCCAACCAGTGTAGCAATATAGGAGCATAAAGCAGCAGCAAAACGCTTAAAATAGCTAGATTTAATAAGCCTGATGTGTTTCTGTTTTTAACCTGTTGCTGGAGTGCCATGATTTTCGGTAATTCAAAAACTTTGGTCATTAGTCATTGGTCACTTGTACTGAGCGACTTGCCTTGAGCGAGGTCGAAAGGAGTCGAAGTATTAGTCATTGGTCATTAGTTTTAGATAAAGCACAAATGACAAATGTCTAATTGTTAGATACACATTAGGTATGAATTAACTTCAGGCTACCACGCTGCCAAGGTCAGCAGGAGAGGGTTCATCTGCTTTAGAGGTTGTTGAGACTGCATGAGCGATCGCTGCTACAACTTCTTTGACTTGGCTACTGCTCAAACCAGGATACATCGGTAATGATAATATTTGCTTTGACAGTTTTTCTGAAGAAGGAAAATCTCCCGGCTGATAGCCTAAGTTGATGAATGCCGGCTGGAGATGACAAGCAATTGGGTAGTGAATGCCAGTTTGAATTCCTACTGCTGTAAGTTTTTCCTGGAGTTGCTGGCGTTTTATCGGGCAAGAATCATCAACTCTAATGACATAAAGATGATACACATGGCCTGTATCACTTTGGTTTTCCATAGGGATAATACCAGCAGTTGCCAAAGGTGCTAGTTCTATATCATACTGCTGGGCAATAGTCAAGCGCTCGTGATTCCACTGTGGTAAATATGGTAGTTTCTGGTATAAGACTGCTGCTTGTAAAGTATCCAAGCGGCTATTTGTACCTGGTTCAGTATGAAAATACTTTTGCGATGCACCATAATTTCGCAAGCGCATCATCTTCTGGGCTACATCTGAATCTTGTGTCAGCAGCATTCCTCCATCCCCAAATGCTCCCAAATTCTTGCTGGGATAGAAACTAAAAGCTGCTGCTATTCCGACTGAACCAGCGTGATATCCGTCTCTTTGGGCGAGGTGTGCTTGTGCGGCATCTTCGAAAATTAGTAGTTTGTAGGTATCGGCAAAGTTCAATAGTTCACGTGGTGATACCATTTGACCATAGAGATGCACAGGGATAATTGCTTTGGTATGAGGCGTAATTTCCTTTGCGGCTTCTCTTAAGTCAATTAAAGCTGTTTGGCGATCGCAATCTACTAGAATTGGCTTCGCGCCAGCCCGTTGTACCCCAATCAAGGTTGCTATAAAAGTGTTTGCTGGTAAAATCACTTCGTCGCCAGCACCTATATTACACGCTTGCAATCCGAGAGCGATCGCATCTGTTCCTGATGCAACACCAACTCCATAAGCTGCCCCAGACGCGGCTGCAAATGCTGCTTCAAAATCTGAGACTGCTTCCCCTAAAATAAAATCTCCCTGTTCCAATACAGATTGGATTGCTTCTTGCAATTGCGTTTGAATTGGTTCGTGTTGTAACTTCAGGTCTACAAAAGGTACTCTAATGGTTATTTTATTCATTACAAATCTTCCTCAAAAAAATATTTCCTCGGATGGAAAAATAGAAAAGCCTGCACAACTTTCAGCATGAAATTGTAATAGATTTAATCTATTGGATCGAGACTTATATAAACTATCTAGGATTGTTAGCCATTAATGCTAGCTGTTATAAGTAATAATTGCTATAAAAATTACATTACTCTATATATTGTAAGTAAATTTACCTTAAATATGCCATTAAGAATTTTTCCTTCTGTACATAAAGAATGACAGCCCCTTTGTATTGTATCCTTAGCATTAGCTTACCCTGGCTGAATCCAAATCTAACGCAGTCTGGCTGTAAAATTCCAAGCAATAAAGGCTATACCAGCGCTAAATGAAGAAGATTCAGCACCAGTAACTAGTAACTTGTAGATACCCCCTGGCCGACTTAATATAAGGGATAAAAAATTTTTGCCCCAAATTTGTTTGTCAGAGGCAAAATTAGGGAATGCTTAAAATAGCAATTGATAACCCAGAAATAGGGATTATATCAATTACAGTATCGATAAATTATTAAGGTAGCAGTGGCAATGGTAGAGCCTGAAAACAAATTATTTGCCCTAAAGGATGGTTGGGACTCTCATGAATCAAGAGAACAACAACGCCTCAAAGCTTTGTCAGATTTAGGTTTGCGGCAACCAGAGACAATTCCGGTTTTTGAAGAAGCCACACAGACTGCTGCCCACTTTTTGGAAGCACCAATTTCCATATTGGGATTTGTGGATCAAGAACGCCACTGGTTCAAGTCGGCGGTGGGCTTATCTAGGTTGGGGCTAATGAATCATTTGGCACAAAGCCGCCAACTGTCACGCCGGGAATCTTTTTGCACTCAAGTAGTAGAAAGTCTTCAAGTATTTGTAATTAATGATACGCATAACCTTACAGACCCAGTACTTGCTAGCAGCAAGTTAGTGCAGGATTATGGTATTCGTGCTTACTTAGGAGCGCCACTGATTGATGCTGAGGGGCATTGTTTGGGTGCATTGGCGGTGATGGATTTAGTGCCGCGCAATTTTACAAACCGAGATATAGAGTTTTTACAAATCATAGCTCGTTGGAGCATGAGTGAATTTGAACGTAACCGACTCCTGCAACGGAAACTCGAATCAAGCACTCCCGCGATCGCTCCGATATTTTCAATCAATGACGAACGTAATACTGACATTAAAATTACCCCAGCCACTACAGAAAGCGGCTCTGTTTCTACCAAGGAGCTGAAACTGGAACTTTTAGATCAGCTAACTCAGGAGTTACGCACGCCTTTAACATCTGTACTCGGTATGGCTAGTGTTTTAGGACGTGAGATTTATGGGCCTTTGACGACTAAGCAGAGAGAATATTTGGAAATTATCCAACATAGTGGTCGCTACTTACTTTCCTTAGTAAACGAAATTACCGAACTAGGAGCTATGGATGAAAATTCAACTGTGCTAAATATAGCTCCTGTGGATATCGAAATGCTGTGTCAACAAGCTATCAATACCCTTGAAGAAGCAGCTAATCGCCGCGAACAAGATATTCGCCTCTCTATAGAACCGGGACGCAATCGCATTTGGCCTTTAGATAAAGACAAGGTGCGGCAAATTCTCTATCACCTGGTTTTCAGTGTGATTCAACTTTCGGCTACAGGTAGCATTGTTCGCATTCATGTTTCTTACAAGGAAGATACGCTTAACATTACTATTTGGGTTTCCCATCCTTGGCTAGGGGACGGTATCACTGAAGTTGATCCCTACTTCCGTCTCAATTCTTTGTCGCTGCTGGAGCTAACAGGTGAGGTCATAACTTACAATGCTCATGGACAAAGCCAGGAGCAAAAAGATATTTCATCAGTAGCAGTGGACAATTCAAAAAACTTGAGTGCGAATCACTCAAATTTATTTGCTGGTAGTTTAGGTATAAATTTAGCTAAATCACATGGAAATATCTCTCGTGAAAGTTTGGGTCTGTTGCTAAGTTGTCAACTGGCAGAATTGCATAGCGGACAAATTTTGATTCAAGGTTCAGCAGAATCAGGATATCGTTATGTGCTTTCTTTGCCACTGCAAGTGGCGACTCCTTCACAAGCAATTAGCGATGTCTAATCATATCAGGATTGGGTATTAGGGATTAGAAAAAAGGTATATTTCATCTATTTGGTGAGTGCTAAGTACATGAACGGCTATCTTAACTTAATATCGGCTGAAGTGGTCTTTGATTAAACGTAGTAGCTAATGGCTAGTACCGGGCGAAAGTCATGCATTCGCGCATAATTAATTGTATTCCGGCCTTTTGCACCGTGTTGTGCTAGGAATAAGAGCGCCATCGTGCGAGGTGCAATTTTCGTTATTACCTTTTTATAGCCATAGGCATTATGATCAATTCCAAGTTCTGCGTCGGCAGGCTAATTGATCGCAATGTTTTTTATGAATTTAGTCTGGCAACGATTTACTTTATCATCTTTACCGCTCAAAGAATACCTTGCTACCAGTTACGTACACCGTTTTCTGGTGGGATTGTTAAGTTCTTGGCGGCAAACCAGCGTCTTGATTCAGTGGGGAGATGCGACAGCAGCTGCTTTACTCAGTTTAGTATATGCGCTTGCACCTTTTACTTCGAGTGGATTGGTGGCCTTGTTGCTAGGGGCTTGTGTAGCATTTTGGCTGTTGTTGACTTTATCTGATGAAGCAACACCAGCAAATGTCTCCTCAGTCACTCCCATTCACCTGCTGGTATTGCTCTACTGGGGGGTTGCCGCAGTTGCAACCGCATTGTCACCAGTGAAAAAGGCGGCACTTAACGACTTGGGAACGTTAACCTTGTATTTGCTGCTATTTGCCCTTTGTGCCAGGATACTGAGGTCGCCTCGCCTCCGATCTTGGATTATCATCCTTTACCTGCACGTATCGTTAATTGTCAGTGTATATGGGTTGCGGCAATGGTTTTTTGGAGCCACGGCACTGGCAACTTGGGTTGATCCAGAATCTCCCCTGTCTAAGACTACCAGAGTCTACAGTTATTTAGGCAATCCCAACTTATTGGCTGGATACATCTTACCAGCAGTAATTTTTAGCTTAGTGGCAATTTTTGCATGGCAAAGCTGGCTTAAAAAAGCCTTGGCATTAACAATGCTAATTGTCAATACTGCTTGCCTAATACTCACTTTTAGTCGTGGCGGTTGGATTGGACTAGTGGTGGCAATTTTGGCTGTGATGGCATTGCTAGTTTATTGGAAAAGCGTGGAAATGCCTCGTTTTTGGCGTACCTGGTCGCTACCGATTGTCTTGGGAGTTTTAATCGGGATATTGGTGCTAGCAGTGATATTTGTAGAGCCAGTGCGCCTACGAGTGTTTAGTATTTTTGCTGACCGTCAAGATAGCAGTAATAATTTTCGGCGAAATGTGTGGGATGCTGTTTTTGAGATGATTCGCGATCGCCCGATTTTCGGCATTGGCCCCGGCCACAACTCTTTTAATAAAGTTTATCCTCTTTATCAACGCCCTCGTTACACTGCTTTAAGTGCCTATTCAATTTTGTTTGAAATGACTGTAGAAACTGGCTTTGTTGGTTTAGCCTGCTTTCTCTGGCTAATAATTGTCACATTTAATACGGCATTTTTACAAGTGCGACGACTGCGACAATTGAGAAGTGTAGAGGGATTTTGGTTAATTGGAGCGATCGCTATTTTGTTGGGGATGCTAGCTCATGGAACCGTAGATACTGTTTGGTATCGTCCTGAAGTTAATACTCTCTGGTGGCTCATAGTTGCCTTAATTGCTAGCTATTGGACACCTTTAGCTCAAAATCAGACAAATTCATCTAACTTAGAACCAACAGTAAACTAACATGATTAGTTGTCAGTTGTTTTTCTACTCAACAACTGACAACTTTTAAATTTTGAATAGCCAGAAAGACCAAAATTAAAGCCTTTTGAATGCGTGACTTTTGACTTCCGCCTTGGGGTACTAGTCTCTGTAGGTAGTGTTTCCTGGAGCATTAGGGTCGCGGTAAGCGGTGGGTTGGTTCTCACTCTTTTTACCACCCAAACCAGCTAAACCAGCTAGACCAATTAATCCTAGCCAACCCCAATCAAAACCGTTGCGATCGTTATTATAAGTGGTCGTTGCTGAACCAGTATTGGCTCCGGAGTCAGTTGTCGTCTGAGCTTGTGCGGATAGAGTTAAGGGTAAAACTGCCATACTCAAGGTGAGAACGCCAGCACCAACAGCTGTAATGAAATTACTTTTCATAAGTTGTGACAATTCCTTATGCCATCCGAAGTTACTGACCACTTTATCGATTCCCAACCTTAAGAAAATCAATCTGTGGCTATAAACTAGGAATTGTCACAACTCACGCTGTGGACATACAACATACTTTTTACAGCAATCCGTTTCTCACTCTGGTGTGATAGTTTAGCGATACTGACGCTCAATAGTTTTTCATTGCCCGTTGAATGTCACGCTGGTCTTGGCGTCGTTTCAGGTCTTCTCGCTTATCGTGGAGCTTTTTACCTTTGCCAAGGGCTATACTCACTTTTACCCAGCCGCGTTTAAGATACATTTTTAAAGGAATTAAGGTTAAACCCTGCTGTTCTACTGTGCCAATTAGCTTGCGGAGTTCTTTGCGATGTAACAGTAGCTTGCGTGTACGCCGTGGTTCATGATTAAAATATTGTCCACTAGCGTTATAAGGCGAGATATGCACATTGATCAACCATGCTTCACCATTGCGAAGCAAAGCATAGCCATCTTGGAGATTGACTTTACCTGCACGAATCGACTTAACCTCAGTTCCTGTCAACTCAATTCCAGCTTCGTAAGTTTCTAGAATTTCATACAAATAACGGGCTTGGCGGTTGTCGCTAATAACTTTGTAACTGTCGCTCTTGTCGCTCATTGATAATTTTGTGTGCTTTAAATGTACCTAAAAAATTATTTGGATTGGCTTGTGAATTATGGGGCGTATTTTAGAACCACTATAAACGCTGAACTGTATATCACTAATTTAGCTTTTATAAGTTCACAATTAAGAGTTTTCTGGCAAATTTAAGTTCCCTGACGCCAATAATCATTAGACCTCTTGCATAAATCAAACAATTTGAACCCAACACGCCAGATCCTTCTCCTAATCCCCTCCTGCAAGCGGGGTGGGGTGTTAGGGACTTTTGCAAGGTATCTATTAGTGATTAGCTATGGACTAATGACAAAAAATTAAAACTTAATAACTAACTTAGTTTTTAGAAAATTAGTGATTAATTTAATATTAATTTACAATATTGGGAGCATTTGCTCTGCCTTATTGATAAGTTGTTACAAATTACAAAACTCTCTGTGCCTTCCAAGCATAGGGAGTCAAAGATAAGTTTAACTTCGTTAACTCATCCTACAGATTCAAGATTTTCTTTATAAATCAACCCTAAAGGCATTCATTAGCTGGTAATCCTGTCATAGTATGAAACATAAGAACACTATTATTGTCTGTGTTCACTGATGGAGCGCGTAGAAGAAAATTTCTGAGTAAAAAAATGCTTGGGGTGTATTATCCATGCCCTTGACGATCCTTGTAGTGGATGATGATTTGGGCACTCGTCTGTCTGTTAGCGACTATCTTGAACTGTCTGGTTACTCGGTGATCACAGCTAATGATGGTCAAGAGGCTTTGGTTATGGTGGATGAGCATCATCCGGATTTGATTGTCACGGATATCGTCATGCCACGGATGAATGGCTATGAACTGGTGCGCCGGGTGCGTCAACAACCAGTGTTTCGTTTATTGCCTGTAATTTTATTAACGGCACGCACTAAGACCCAAGAAAGAATTATGGGCTACCAGTCAGGGTGCGATTTATACTTACCCAAGCCTTTTGAACTGGAAGAGTTAGCAGCAGCAATCCGCAATCTTTTGGAGCGATCGCAAATTATTCAATCGGAGTATCGGTTTTCTCATAAAGAGAGTTTGGGCATTTCCGCCTCGACAAAAGGGGTAGATGCCCATAATTCTTTGTCCACTCAAATTCAGAAATCCCACTTGCACTCATCCCTAACTCATAGAGAACAGGAAGTCTTAGAGTTATTGACTCATGGTCTTTCTAATGCCGAAATGGGTGATCAGCTACACCTGAGTCCTCGCACAGTGGAAAAGTACGTTAGCAGTTTATTGAGAAAAACCTCAACCAGCAATCGAGCGGAATTGGTGCGTTTTGCGATGAAGCATGGTCTAGTGGAATAAAAAAAGTTATGAGTTAGGAATTAAGAGTGAGGAGTTAACAAGAAAAGAGGTAACTCTTAACTCCTAACTCCTCACTCCTAACTCATAACTTCAAATTATTGGTTGTTGGCTGTTAACGTATATAAGCAGACCTTCACAAGCATCGATCAGTAAATCAATAACCTGATTAAATCCTTCTTGACCACCGTAATAGGGATCTGGAACTTCCTTCAGGGTGTGTCGAGAGCAAAACTCGCACATCAAACGCACTTTATGCTGATACTGCTTAGTTTGATCAAGAGTGAGGATGTTCTCATAATTTTCTTGATCCATCGCTAAAATTAAATCAAAGTCTTGAAAGTCTGACTTTTGAAACTGGCGTGCTCGACCACGTAGTTTAATTCCCAACTTTATAGCCGCCGCAGCACTCATGCGTCTGTCAGGTCGGCTACCAACGTGATAACTAGATGTACCAGCTGAATCACAGAGGATGCGTACGCCTTTGGCGTCGGCGCAGCCATTGCTCAAGCCAGCCTGCTCAATTAAATGATTCATAATGTTTTCTGCCGATGGCGATCGGCAGATGTTACCTAAGCAGACAAATAGCAACTTGTAAGCCATAGATATTTTTTGTCCTTTGTCAAGAGTCAAAAGTCATTTGACCAATGACAAATCACTAAAATCCAGGAAGTTCTAGTCCACTGGTCAATTCTTCCATACGTTCCCGCATTGTTGCTGTGGATTTGTTGTAAGCTTCTTTCATTGCCACCGTCACCAGATCAGAAAGTACTTCTGCACCTTCTCCTAAAGCATCTGGAGAAATTTCTACTCGCTTGGGTTCTTGGTTACCACTGACAATCACCTTCACCAGACCACCGCCAGATTCTCCTAGAATCTCCATTTGCTCCAATTCTTCTTGGAGTCGCTTTGCGCCTTCTTGAACTTGCTGCGCTTTCTTAAAAGCATCAGCCAATTCTTTCATTTTTCCTAAGCCAAAGCCGAATCCTTGTCCTTTACCTGTCATAATTAGTTTTACGCGTATGCGTTGAATAACAAATCAAATTCAATTATAGATGCGGTAAGTAATTTGCCTCTTTTTTTACCAATAATTAATGCGTCATAGAATGGGGAGTGGGGAGTAGGGAGTAGGGAATTAGGCTTAGACATTGGACATTGGTTATTAATTCTTCTTTCTTCCTCATCTCCCCCATTCCCCATTCCCCATTCCCTATCCACAAGCACCTTGAAACTCTCCGAGCATTTTGACTTCTGGCTCTAAATTAATAGACCAACGTTCTTGTACTTGATGTTGGATGTGGCGAATGAGACAGAAGATATCACTAGCTTTTGCTCCACCACGGTTCACGATAAAATTAGCATGGAGTAGTGCTACTTGCGCTCCACCAATTTGGTAGCCTTTCAGACCAGTTTGTTCAATTAACCAGCCAGCGCTGTAAGGTTTGGGATTGCGGAACACACTCCCACAGCTGGGGAAGTTGTATGGTTGTGTGCTTAACCGATGCTTTTTGTGTTCTCTGGTGATTGCCACAACTTTTGCTGGATCGGCACCTGGTGCAAGTTGTAATGTGGCTTGGGTGACTATGCGATCGCCACCTTGCAATAATGAAGTTCGGTAACTATAACCTAACTGATCGGGGGTAAGAGTTTCCAATGTACCATCGGGTGAAAGTACCTGGGCACTAACTAACATATCTGCGATACAGCTATTATGTGCCCCTGCATTCATCACCACGGCACCTCCGGCTGTTCCAGGGATACCAACAGCCCACTCCAATCCTTGCCATCCTAATTCTGCTGCCGCCAATGCCAAGCTAGGAATTGATTCTCCAGCAGCAACGGTTAATTGACCTGTCTCTGGGTCAAAGTTGCTGAAGCGGAGATGACGAGTAGCAATGATTAAGCCTGATATACCGCGATCGCTCACCAGCAAGTTAGAACCTGCTCCCAACGTTGTCACCTTTAAATTACGTTCTTTTGCGTATTTAAGACTTGCTTGCAGTGCTTCTAAGTTTCGGGGGGCAACGTATAAATCAGCTGCTCCCCCAACTCTATAGGAAGTGAATGCTGACAAAGAAGCCTGGGACTTGATCGCACAATCAGTATTGGGTAAGTAGATTACTTCACTCTCCACCGAATTAGTTGTTTGGGGTTTCTTTGTATTCAAAGCAGAAACTGTGCAGACGTTTCCAGCTGCCTGGGAAATGGTCATCTTTACTTTTATTTGGTAAAATTTTGACATCAATTTACCGTAAAAATACGGTGACTGAGTTCACAGATGGAACCCTAGCTAAACGGGTGCTTTGCTCAGAAATAAAACTTCGCAAAGTTTCCACTTAAGATGTGGCTTTAGCAGGCTCACAAAGTGTCGTAATTATTTCAGGAATTACCTGATTCAAGTTCCCAGCCCCCAAAAACAGCGCCAAGTCTCCTGGGCGTAGTGTTTGCAGCAAGAACTCACACACTGAGGGTAAAGTTGGTTGATAAACTACAGGAGAATGCTGTTTAGCAATTTCTGCTGCTAGATGTTCACCACTAATTTGCCCTAAATTGGGTTCACCTGCACTGTAAATATCAGTCAGCACAACCAAATCAGCATGGGTAAAGGAATCGGCAAATTCTTCTAAAAAGGTGAGTGTACGGCTATAGCGATGGGGTTGGAAGATGGCAACCACTCTTTGTCCTGGTCTTGCTTGTAAGCGTGCTGCGGCAAGAGTAGCACGAATCTCGCTAGGATGATGAGCATAGTCATCAATAAAGGTAATACCATCGACTTCACCCCGGAACTCAAAGCGGCGTCTTGCTCCTTCAAAAGTGGCGATACCTTTGGCAATTTCTCCAAATTCTAAGCCTAAGAGACGACCAACAGCTACTGCTGCTAAGGCATTACTGAGATTGTGCCGACTGAGCAGGCGTAACTTCAACACGCCCAAAGCTTTGCCTCTTTCCCAAACTAGAGCCGTGGTGCCATCAGCACGATAATCAATATTAGTAACGCTGTAATCAGCGTCGGTATCTGAGTATAAGCTGTAGCTGATTGTGGGTTGCAAGTGATCGCGCACTGTAGCACAGTCAATGCTACCTATTAACGTTTTACAACCCTTAGCAAATGTCTGGAAGATGTCAATGACTTCTTCTAATGTCTCGTAATGGTCTGGATGATCGAGTTCAATATTGGTGATGATACCAATCTCTGGAGCGTGTTTTACCAAGGAACCATCAGATTCATCTGCTTCGGCTACTAAATATTGGCTTTGTCCCAATCGAGCATTGCCTTCCCAAGCATTGACTTCGCCACCTACTAAAATCGTTGGGTCTAGACCTGCTTCCATAAGCATATAACCAATCATGCTACTGGTTGTAGTTTTGCCGTGTGTTCCTGCGACTGCAATACTGTGGTAATCGGCAATTAAAGCTGCTAGTACATCTGAACGATGTAAAATTGGGCAACCTAATTCTAGCGCTGCTTTGTATTCTAAATTATTCGTATTAATTGCTGTTGAACAAATAACTTGAGGCAGTATTGAGTTAGTAGCAGTAGGTAATTCTTCTTGTGAATTTAATACTACTGCATTCGCTAATACCTGAGGGCGAAAGAATTCGAGATTGCTTGCCTCTTGTCTACCAAAAATATGAGCGCCGATAGATTCCAACTTGTGCGTAATGTGGTTAGGACGAAGATCCGAACCTGATACTGGAAATTGACGCTTGGCGAGAACGTATGCCAGAGCAGACATACCTATACCACCGATGCCAATGAAATGAAATGGTCTACCACTAAAATCTACAGAATTAGTCATTTATTGCTCCTTTTACACCACACCACACCATAATCACAAATGACACGCGTATCATAACAGGAATTTGATTTTTACCATAACTGTCCCTATATCATGTTGATATTTGATGGCCAGATGATATTTCTGCTCTGGTTTTGCTTGTTCAGAATGATTTTACCTTGGTTGGAGGTTTTTACTATTTCTGAACTGTTGTTAAGATTATTCGGAAAATTTTGGTTGCATCGGGAAATAAATTCTTGTAATGTCAAATACATCTTTTTGGCTAGCTTACTGGAGTTGGCTACATCATACATTGTTAGAGAAGCTGATTTTAAATTGCATCCAGTCTAGGCATGAATTGACTACAATAGTACATTGGTAATGAAACTATTTTTCAATTGCATAAAATCCACACATAACTGGATGGAGCAACTAGCAATTTTTGGTGGCACATTTGATCCAATTCATTGGGGACACCTGCTGGTAGCCGAGAGAGCTTTGCATCAAGTATCCCTTGAAAAGGTAATTTGGGTGCCATCCCTAAATCCTCCACACAAAGAAGCAGCTTTGTTTGAGCATCGTGTGGGAATGCTGCAATTAGCCATAGAAGATAACCCAGCGTTTACTGTCTCACTAGTGGAGGCAAATCGCTCTGGGACTTCCTATGCCATTAACACCCTGATAGACTTATCTGCTTCTTACCCAAATACTCACTGGTACTGGATCGTAGGCTTGGATACTTTCCAAACTTTACCCCGTTGGTACCGTGGACACGAACTAGCACAAATGTGTGATTGGTTAATAGCACCCCGACTGCTAGGTGGTGAGACTATAACTCAAAGCAAATTAATCTGCAAGCAAGTGGAGCAACAACTTAAAGAGCAGTTAGTTACCATTCACTGGCAACTCTTAGATATACCTTTAGTACGAGTTTCGTCAAGTCTAATTCGCAAATTTTGCCGCGATAACTTCGTCAACGCCAAAGGCGAACGCCAGTCAATTCGTTATTTACTCCCAGAATCGGTTAGATCATATATCACTAACAACAATCTCTACTCCCACAAATCTGAATAAATTATGTGTTTTTTTGTTGATATAACACTTTATGGTTAAAAGTGCCCCCCCCCTTTGCGATATGATTGGGGTCAACGATATCAACATATAAGCATAAATACAGAGGGCAAGACACTGTGATTAGAGTTGCAATCAACGGTTTCGGGCGGATTGGACGTAACTTTGCACGATGCTGGGTGGGTAGAGAGAATAGTCAAATTGACCTTGTGGCTATTAATGACACATCAGACCCTAGAACCAATGCTCATCTGCTCAAGTATGACTCGATGCTAGGGAAGATCAAGGGTGCTGAGATTAGTGCCGATGATAACTCTATCATCGTTAACGGTAAGACCATTAAGTGCGTATCTGATCGCAACCCAGAAAAGCTGCCCTGGAAAGATTGGGGAATTGACTTAATTATTGAAGCAACCGGAGTGTTTACTAGCAAAGAAGGAGCGCTCAAGCATGTAAATGCTGGAGCCAAGAAAGTTCTGATTACTGCTCCTGGTAAAAATGAGGATGGTACTTTTGTGGTTGGTGTGAATCATCACGACTATGACCACAACAAACACCACATTATCAGTAATGCTAGCTGTACTACCAACTGCTTGGCACCGATCGCCAAGGTGTTGAACGATAAGTTTGGCATCATCAAAGGCACGATGACCACCACCCATAGCTATACAGGTGACCAACGCTTGCTAGACGCTTCTCACCGGGATTTGCGACGGGCGAGGGCAGCAGCGATCAACATTGTACCCACCTCTACTGGTGCAGCAAAAGCAGTGGCGCTGGTTATCCCTGACCTCAAAGGCAAACTAAATGGCGTTGCTTTACGCGTACCTACCCCGAACGTCTCAATGGTAGATTTCGTAGTTCAGGTTGAGAAGCGCACTATTACTGAAGAAGTTAACCAAGCTCTCAAAGATGCTGCCGAAGGCCCACTTAAAGGGATTTTGGACTACAGCCAACTAGAACTGGTATCTTCCGATTATCAAGGTAGTGATGCTTCTTCGATTGTCGATTCTAGCTTGACTTTGGTTATGGGCAATGACCTAGTAAAAGTTATGGCGTGGTATGACAACGAGTGGGGTTACAGCCAACGAGTCTTGGATCTGGCAGAATTGGTAGCTGAGAAGTGGCAATAATTTGTCATTAGTCGTTAGTCATTAGTCATTGGTCATTAGTCATTAGTCATTAGAAAAATGACAAAGGACAAATGACAAAGGACTATTGACTAAAATGTTGAAATCCCTGGCTAAGACTTAGAACTTGGTTAGGGAATTTTTTTTCTTCGTCGTGCAATAGTACTGTTGATCCGGATGTAATCTTGCCTACGATCGCAGCACCTTGACCAAGATGTTGCACTAAGGCTGATGCTGACTCTTGTGGTAAGCACAGCACTAATTCAAAGTCTTCGCCACCGTATAAAGCATATTCTAGGGCTTGCTCTTGTGTCAGCCAATGGTCAAAAGCTGCTGGCAAGGAAATTTGTCTGCGTTGTAGCACAGCGCCAACGTTACTGGCGCGGCAGATTTGGATAATCGCATCTGCCAAACCATCGCTGCTATCCATACCAGCGACAGGAATTTTGGATTTTAGATTTTGGACTTTGGCTTCGCTCAGTCGAACGATTTTGGATTGGGAATTTAAAATTTTCTGGAGGATTGGTAAGACATCTAATCGTGGTTGTGGACGTTGGTGTGCGCGGATTAGATCGGTCTTTTCCACGTCCTTAAGGTCTTGTCCTAATTCGGGATGCAAGAGCAGTTCTAAGCCAGCTCTTGAGGCTCCATGAACGCCTGTAATGACGATCGCATGTCCCACAACAGCAGCAGAACGGCGGATAATTCGATGAGGGGAAACTTGACCAAAAGCAGTAATTGCCAGAGTAGTCACAGGCGATCGCACGACATCACCCCCGACAATTGAGGTATTGTATTTTTGCAGGCATTCTGTGATTCCCTGGTACAATCGCTCAACCCAACTCACCCTAACTTCACCGGGGAGTCCCAACCCGACGGTAATTCCCAATGGCGAAGCGCCCATTGCTGCTAAATCTGATAAATTGGCAGCAGCAGCCCGCCAACCAGCATCTTCTGGGGAAGTCGTGAGGTTGCTAAAATGTACGCCATCAACCAGCACATCTGTAGTCACTACTAAAGATTGCTCTGGTGCAGTTACCAGAACTGCTGCATCATCCCCAATAATTTCTGGAGGACAGAAGCGCTGCAATCTTTCTAAAAGACCTTGTTCTCCAATATCTTGTATTTGTTGAGAAGATAACTCACTGTTCACAATCGGTTTTCCGTGTTGCAAAATTATTAAGAAAACTGATGATTTGTTTTACTGTTTAAGATAAGGGTATCGTCTAGGAGTCAGTTGGAATGGTAACAACACCAGTAACCAGCATCACATTTGAAGAGTACTTAACCTATGATGATGGCAGTGATTTTCATTATGAACTGGTGGATGGCAAGCTAGAGCTAATGAATCCACCTACTATTGAACATTTCCTGATTGCCAAATTTCTTGAGCAATTACTAGATGCAGAAATCAAACGTTGTAACTGTACTTGGCTGTGTTTTCGGGAAAGTGGGGTGAGAACTGGTAGAAATAAATCTAGGTTGAGCGATCTGTGTGTAGTGACACTGGAGCAAGCTAGAGAATTGTTGAATGCTTCAGCAGTATTTGAGTCACCCCCGTTACTAATTGTCGAGGTGGTTAGTCCTGAGTCGGTGAAACGGGACTATCGCCATAAGCGCTCCGAATATGCGGCCTTAGAGGTTCCTGAATATTGGATTGTAGACCCACTGAAAGCAAAAATTTCAGTGTTACTACTGGAAGATGGATTTTATGAAGAAACAGTTTTTACAGCCAACCAGCAAATTGGATCACGGACTTTTCCAGAATTAGTGATTGCCGTTGATCAAGTGTTCACTGCCGGGAATTTGAGTCAGGGGAGACGCGATTAATCGCGTCTGTACAGGAATTATTCTTCCCCTGCTCTCCCTGCTCCCTTGTTATGCTGCTTGCGGCTCAACCAGATTTTCTATTCCCTGAACGACTTTTGCCGATTCAATTTTGTCACCAGCCTTCAGTTTATCCAAAACTTCTCTGCCTTCGGTGAGATAGCCAAAAACGGCATAACGACCATCTAATAGGTTGCGTCCGGCGGGGGTGAGTTCTGGTTCAAAGAGGAAAAAGAAGAATTGCGAAGAACCACCATTGACTTCACTTTCAGGGCGAGCCATCACTACTGCACCAAAGGCAGAGAAAGGTAGAACTGGCATATCAACGTAACGACCAGCTTCTTCTAGAGTAATGCCATAAGTAGGTGCTTTATCACCCTGAACTAAGACTTCTAAGGGAATAGCGCGATATTTACCCGTGTTTGGATCAATGAAACCCACATCCTTACCGGCTGGATCTCCAGTTTGCAGAAAGTAAGATTCTTCAGAACGGGTAAATTCTAAGCCATTATAAAAACCCCTCTGCACCAAATCTACAAAATTACCAGCAGTGACAGGGGCACTATAACCATCTACTACAAGGGTCAAATCGCCTTTGTTGGTTTTGATTTCTACAGTGGCACGACCTTTAAGTTGTGGCAGGTTACTGTACTGGGCTGGCACTTCAAAGGGGAATTCTTTCACCATTGACTCTTCTAGCCCAGTGACGAGATTTAGAAGTTTGCTTCTCTCTTGTAGAATTTGTTCTTTATCTTTGCTGTTCGCCAATTCTTCTAATTTACCCACCCCAGATTTCAACTCGGTAATCCAAGCTTCGGCTTGGGGTTGGCGTTCTGCGGGAACGCTTGTTAAGATTTGGGAGGGTTTATCGAGAATGCGGGATGCTTGGCTGATGTCTTTGGAAATAGCACCCCAACGCCGATTCGCCCGCAGTTGGGCAGAGATGTCCTCTAGACTGGCTTGTAGTTGCCGTACAGGTTTGTTATCTATCGGGAGTGCATACCGCAACAAAGCCTTACCATCGGTAATTGCATTGCCGGCTGGCAGTGCGGCGCTACTGGAGGGAGTCCACCCAGCTGTAGTTATGCCTAAAAATATTGTTACCAGCAGTATTGCCATTAGGCTGTTCTTCAGCCAGGATTTTAATAAGTTAAGCATGGGATAACTCAAATGCAGCATTAGATTGTTGACTGGACGTAACCCATCAATAATCTTCCCACGTTAAGGGTGGAGGATAAATGACAAATGACAAATACTTCGACTACGCCCAACTCGAAGAAGAGGCTTCGCCCTAAGCGTAGCTATGCCGCAGGCTTTACGGCTACGCTGGCTGACAAGCTCAGTACAAGTGACAATTGACTAATGACTAATGACAAATGCCCAATGACGACCCTAGAAGGGTACAATAAATGCCGATTGTCTTCCAAAATTTGAAAGTTTCATGATCTCCAGTAACGACTTTCGACCCGGTGTTTCAATTGTATTAGATGGGTCTGTATGGCGAGTGCTTGAATTTCTGCACGTCAAGCCAGGTAAAGGTTCCGCTTTTGTCCGAACTAAGTTAAAAAATGTCCAGAGTGGCAGCGTCATGGAAAAAACGTTCCGAGCCGGGGAAACAGTTCCGCAAGCCACTCTAGAAAAAAGCACGATGCAGCATACCTATAAAGAGGGCGATGAGTTCGTCTTTATGGATATGGAAACCTACGAAGAAGGCAGATTGACCCGCGCACAAATTGGCGATCGCGTCAAATACCTCAAGGAAGGTATGGAAGCCGAAGTTATTAAGTGGGGTGACCAGGTGCTGGGAGTAGAATTGCCTAAGTCTGTGGTTTTGGAAATTGTACAAACAGATCCAGGTTTAAAAGGTGACACTGCTACCGGTGGCTCAAAACCAGCAACTCTGGAAACTGGTGCAATTGTGATGGTTCCTTTATTTATTTCCCAAGGAGAACGCATCAAAGTTGATACTCAGGAAGATAAATATATCAGCAGGGAATAACTTTCATCTCTACGGAGATGCAAGTCCCGATGGAAATCCCTAAATCTGGATTTAATCCCTGCCACACTTAAGATGCTCATTTACGGATAGGTCGAGGTAATAAAAACTGTGCCATTGGACTTTAATGAAATCCGCCAACTACTGGCAACTATCGCCCAAACAGATATTGCAGAAGTGACGCTCAAAAGCAATGATTTTGAACTAACAGTCCGTAAGGCTGTGAGCGTCAGCAATCAGATGTTGTCGGTAGGTCAAGCGACCTTCGGCGGTGTGGTGGGTTCGGGCTTGACATCGGGTTCATCTGGAGGAAACCAGATGAACACGAGTCAAGTAACGGAGGTGTCCACATCTCGTGTGTTTGAGAATACTGGTACTAGCACACCATTGCAGTTGTCAGTAAATCCTCCCTCAATCATTGACCAAAGATTAGTAGAAGTGCCTTCCCCAATGGTAGGAACGTTTTATAGCGCTCCTGCGCCTGGGGAAGCGGCATTTGTGGAAGTGGGCGATCGCATCCGCAAGGGTCAAACAGTCTGTATCATTGAAGCTATGAAGCTGATGAATGAAATCGAAGCCGAAGTCTCTGGACAGGTGATGGAAATTCTTCTCCAAAATGGTGACGCTGTAGAATATGGTCAACCTTTGATGCGAATTAACCCCGATTAAGTATTAATCTATATATCAAATGAGTCATCCCAAATGAGTCATCCTTAAAACTTCAGTCCTTGCGGGTTAATCCTGATGAAACAAACGTTGCCTTTACCGCCAGAAGTGGTGCAACAAGTAGCTGAATACTTCAGCCTGTTAAGTGAGCCGATGCGCTTGCGGCTGCTCCACTTATTACGGGATGAAGAAAAATGCGTGCAAGAGTTGGTAGAGGCAACACAGACTTCTCAGGCAAATGTGTCAAAACACCTGAAGGTAATGTGGCAAGCAGGTATCCTTAGCCGCCGCAGTGAAGGAACTTGCGCCTATTACCGGGTGGAAGATGAAATGATTTTTGATTTGTGTAATCGGGTTTGCGATCGCCTTGCCACAAGGTTAGAAGAACAAGCCCGTAATTTTCGTGTATTAAATAGCAAACGTTAGGTCAGTTGTCATTTGTTCTTTGCTAATGACCAATGACCAATACAACTCTTGGAGAGGCTGCGCCCTAAGCGTAGCTATGCCGCAGGCTTTACGACTACGCTACTTCGGCTGCGCTCAGTACAAGTCAGTACAAGTGACCAATGACTAATGACTAATAACTAAAGCTGATAATTTTTCTGAAAGCTTTCACGAGTTAGTGGCTGTTGTAACTCTATACCTTCACCACCTAATACATCCAACGGTTTGCCGTTCACGTCAATGTACACCTTGGCTTTAGGATTTAAAGTTGTCGCAGTGTAAACAACTTGGCCGACGCGGCCCATCATTGATGTGCTTCCACCACCACTGGTAAAATCTTCAGATAAATTAACGTGAACTTCGTCATTTTCTGACTTCAGCCCCAAAAGTTTGGTTCCTTTGGGGATGGTTGTGGAATCTGTCCCTTCTGTTGGGCCTGCTAACAAACTTTGGAAAGCTGCTTCTAATGGCTGGCTGGGTCGTATAGAAGCGACTCTAACAGGCTGGGGGACTAAAGTAACATTTTTGTCCGTTGGTCTTAGCCAATAAACATTAGGGCTTTGCTCATTAGTTGGCTGCCTAGTTGATGGCTGTGGTGGTTGAGCGATGCGCCCAGAGGGGTTTGGTGGTGTGGGTGTATTGCTGGAGTGTGTAGTAAACCAAGCCACACCGCCACCCACGGCTACAACTACTGCTGACACAGCTGCAATTGCGCCTGAAGAAATACGATTAGATCCTTGTTGGCCTTTCATGTTCAAAACCTTCCTGACTGAGGGCTGATATGGTAATTATGTGAGGAGCAGCCTGGTTAAGGACGATACTTATAACTGAAGAGTTTCCCGCTACCTGGAGGAGGCGATTATTTTTAATTCTTCAAGTCCATGATTTAATTTTAGAATTTCTATTTCTGATTCGTCACCTGCCAAATTATGTAAATTTCATTCTTTTTGGAGATGATTGAAGATTAAATTTACAACGCAGAGGAACGCTGAGTAAAACGCAGAGGAACGCAAAGTAAAGTATTGATTCCTCTGCAGAAATTTTGTGTTTAATTTTTTACCTGAATTTTGGCGTTAATCCACTGTTTGAGTGTGGTTGTAACTTCCTCAATGACAATTTCTTGAGATTTGCGGGTTGCTCTTTCTACAACTTCGACTTTGCCATTAGCGATCGCACGTCCGGTTACAATCCTGTAAGGTATGCCAATCAAGTCAGCATCTTTAAATTTAACTCCAGCCCGTTCATCGCGGTCATCTAGTAAGGTTTCAATTCCCACTTGATTGAGTTCTGTGTAAAGTTTTTGGGCGATTTCGATTTGTTGAGCATCCTTAATGTTAGGAATTGTGACAATCGCGTGGTAGGGTGCGATCGCAACTGGCCAAATAATCCCATCTTTATCGTAAGATTGCTCTACGGCAGCTTGCGCTAATCGTGATACACCTACACCAAAACAACCCATAAATAGCGGCTTTTCTTCACCCTGTTCATTGGTATAAGTTGCTCCCATCGGTTGGGAATATTTAGTACCTAATTGAAAGATATGACCTGCTTCAATTCCACGAGCGCTTTGTAAGACTTGTTCTGGGTTATGGATGGCGCGATCGCCTGGTTTTGCTTTTCGTATATTTACTACAGCGTTTGGTAGATTAAATTGCTCATCCCAATTAGCACCGACTACGTGATAGCCAGCTTCATTCGCGCCTGTAACAAAGTTTTTTAAATCAACGGCTGTTTGATCTACTAAGCGCAAAAATTTGGGGTGGATCTGTTTATTGGCGTTAATATACTCATCTGCGATGTCTGGCGCAATGTAGCCTAAAGGTAGAGATTTAGCTGTCCATGCAAGCTTTGCTTCTATATTTGGTACATTCAAACTAATAATAGTTTTAGCACCATATTCCGAAGCTAATTTGGTCAATTCATTTTGCAACTTGACTTCATTAACTTCCTGATCGCCTCGGATGCTCACCAGAACTAACACCGTTATCCCATTATCATAAACTGTCTGATAAAGGACGTTTTTTACTAATTGAGTAGCAGAACAGTTGAGCAGTTGACATACCTTTTCAATCGTTTCTGTTCCAGGTGTATCTCGTTTCTCATAGGTTGTAAACCGTGAGGTTTCGGCGTCAATTGGTAAAGAAACAGCTTTTTCTACGTTAGCGGCGTATTTACCATCCTCAGTGTAGAGAACTTCGTCTTCACCAGCTTCCGTCAAAATCATAAATTCTGTGGAACCAGAACCGCCAATTGCACCAGAATCAGCTTCCACTGCCCGAAAAGCTAAACCAGAACGTTGCAGCATATTGCTGTACGCTTTATACATATCCTGGTAAGTTTCTTTGAGGCTGGCTTCATCGGCATGGAAAGAGTAGCCGTCTTTCATGATAAATTCCCGTCCGCGCATTAAACCAAAGCGGGGACGAATTTCATCGCGGAATTTGGTTTGAATTTGGTAGAGATGTAGAGGTAGCTGGCGATAAGAGCGAATCATATCACGAGCGATCGTGGTGATTACTTCCTCATGAGTTGGGCCTAATCCTAATTGTTGCTCACGGCGGTCAATTAGGGAAAACATGATCCCCTCAGCTTTGGTGTAAGTGTCCCAGCGTCCCGATTCCTTCCATAAATCAGCTGGTTGTAATTGTGGTAGGAGACATTCTTGTGCGCCTGTAGCGTTCATTTCTTCCCGCACAATCTGGGAAACTTTTTGTAGTACTCGCCACATTAGCGGTAGATAAGCATAGATCCCGCTACCGATGCGACGAATGTAACCTGCACGGAGTAATAACTTATGGCTAGGAATCTCAGCATCAGCTGGATCATCCCGAAGTGTAACGAATAACATTTGTGAGAGTCGCATCGTTTATTGCCTTTCTTTGATCGCTAATTTCTATGTCAACTAAAGTATGAAGTATTAAGGATGAAGTACAAAGTACACAGTGTTATTTATTTTTCATTTTTACTTATAGCCTTCCGCCTTTTTTTCTTACAACTTTAGGAGAAAACTACCTTGGCAAATGTAATTTATCAAGCACAAGCACCCTTAGAATTTATTCCTCCGGCGTTTAACCCCTTATTTTTACGAGTTGTCCATCTGTTGCTACCCAGTTGGATAAACTGGAAAACAGCTATTACTCAAATTGAAGCAGACAATGTAAAGGTTCTGGTGGATCTCTATCGCCAGTTTCAGGAGGGTAAGATCCGTTTTATGTTGGCATTTCGCCATCCAAAAACGGACGATCCACTTTGTTTAGGCTACTTGCTGTCTCAACTGGTGCCAAAGGTAGCACGATCCCAAGACACAGCGCTACAACTTCCGATTCACGCTCATTTTATCTATGATCGCGGCATTCCTCTATGGGCAGGTTCCCACGTTGGCTGGATTGCTTCTCATTTAGGTGGGACTCCGATTCAGCGAGGTAAGGCTGACTGGACGGGGTTACGTTCGGCGCGTGACTTATTCGCTAATGGGAAATTCCCAATGGCGGCTGCGCCAGAGGGTGCAACCAATGGTTTATCGGAAAATATTAGCCCCCTAGAACCTGGTATCGCCCAATTAGGCTTTTGGTGTGCTGAAGATTTGCACAAAGCTGGACGCGACCAACAGGTTCTAATTGTACCAGTTGGGATTAAATATAGTTACGTTGATGCTCCTTGGGATGCGATCGCTAATCTTTTAAGTGAATTGGAAGCGGCTAGTGGTTTATCTGTGAATCCAGCAGAACATGCTTCTATCGAGTCGCTTTATCCCCGGTTGTTGACTTTGGCAGAACATTTACTTTCGTTGATGGAAAAATTTTACACGCGGTTTTATCATCTAAAGCTGCCAGATATCAAAACAGTAGTAGGAGAAATTGAAGATAGAAATGAAGCATTAGCTGTTCGTTTGCAAGCTTTATTAAATGCGGCGCTACTAATATCAGAACAGTATTTTGATTTGCACTCAAAAGGTACTTTGAGTGACCGATGTCGGCGAGTAGAACAAGCTGGGTGGAATTATATATTTAGAGAAGATTTTAAGGATGTAAAAGGAGTCTCTGCTGTTGAAAGAGCTTTAGGCGATCGCGTTGCTGAAGAAGCGAATGCGCGGATGTGGCACATGCGTTTAGTAGAAAGTTTTGTAGCAGTTTCTGGGAATTATATTCGAGAAAATCCAACGGTAGAAAGGTTTGCTGAGACAACTTTAATTTTATGGCAGATGATTACTAAAATAAAAGGCGATAAAGCTGTCTGGCGTCCGCAATTGGGTAAGCAAAAAGTCAAAATTACTGTGGGTGAACCGATATCTGTTTCTGAGCGCTACCCAGCGTATAAAGAAAATCGTTTGGGTGCTAGGCAAGCTGTTGCTGAAGTGACGAATGATTTGCAACACGCGTTGGAAGCATTGATTTGATGAGGAGGGTTGCATCTTTAGCTAGGAAGCAGAATAAAGGTGTCAGTCGTCAGGAGGCTTATTGATTTTGACCCCTGGATCCTGACTTCCTTAAGTAGCAAGAGTGCAATGTAAATGCCCAAGTGTTCATCCGAGGTGGATATTACTTTCTAAAGTAGATTAATGCAGACAACAAATTTCTAACGATCGCGGGTTTGATACCCTGTACGGAGATGCTGGCGGGATATAGTTCATTAAGCTTACACAAACCCAAAAATTTTTCAAAACTATCTAAGTAAAAAGGCGCAAAAAATCTTAGGCTACTAGGCCTACTTAGCTTTACTCCTATTTCACATTGAAAAAAATTAGGTAAAATCAAAGTAATTTCAACTAAATATGTAATTGGTTATTTGAGTTTTATAAAATTACTGTTAAGTTATGCAAACTATATTTTCAGAAGAATTACGCTTTTTTGTTTTTGTAATTCCACTTACAAATAGAGAAGTCCAGGAAATTGTGATTCTCTAAATCAATCAAGTTATAAATAATGAAAACTCACAACTTACTCAATTTACTGAAGATTGGCGTTACTACTTTTGGAATCTTCTTTGTGGCTGGTCAAGGAGCATATGCCTCCGACTTAAAGGGAACAGCATTTAGCATATCTTTGGAGTGTCTCAATGACACTACTGGTCTTTTGATGGGTCAAAACCCCACTGATGCTAGCGGCTGGCAATATGCATTTGATTCAAACACAGATGGAATGAATGGGAACTACTGGGTTGGTGCCGCACCAGGGACAGTAAATCCCTACGATATCTCTGGTATGGCTATCAAAGAAACTGCTACCAGCGTCATTGTGGCAATCAATGGCAATATGAAGTTGACAGGAGAGGCTGAAGGGGGTGCAGCAGGTGGTCAGATTGGATATGGTGATTTGTTCTTCAACATGGCGGGTAAGACCTTTGAAAATGCAATGAGCAGCGGGGATTTGTTTGGTATTCATTTCTCCTCAGTGAATGCTTCAGGGGTACAACAACTAGGTGTTTATAGTGGTGTTCAGGCAAAGACAGTTACTGATATCAAAGAAGGCTACACTGTTGCTACATATGGTGGTTTGGCAGGAGGAGGGAATTCTTACGAAAGTCAGGTAAAAATAGGTGGTGGTGTTGCCAGTTATGCTGATTTGACCAGTAGTTACTTTACTAATAACGGCAATGACAATACATTTAATCTCAATGTCATTGACTCTGGAAAATATCTTAATGGAATCTCGTTTCTAGCACAGGGTGATGTAACGCAGCAGTTGCTAACCACTGGCTATGATGCCAACAAATTCAACGGCACACAAACCATTGCATTTGAATTCAAGAAATCTGGTATTGTCCAATCGACTCCTGAGCCTGCTAGTCTCACTGGTTTAGGAATCGTTGGTCTGGCCTTAGCTGGTAGCAAACGGCGCAAGAGGTCTATTGTAGCAATTGGGTAAGGACTATTGGCAATACAGCTTGATTTATCTTCAGTGATTATGGACACGAGAAAAGATTACATTTTCCTCAGTAAAAATAATAGCTGGAGTAATAGAACTTTCGAGAAAGCTTAAGCGAAAAGTATCCCAAGCTCCATAGATTTCCACACTAAACATTAAATAAGTAAATTTCAATGCTCTTACTATAAAGTAAGGGCATTTTTTCTCTAAGATAGTTATCAAATACAAAAACTACTCAGGTAATTCTCGCTGCTGTCGTTCCTGTTTAGCACGAATATTTGCTTGTTCTGCAAGTTCTTCTGGAGTGGGAAATCTATTACCTTGCTCATCAAACCAGTATAGCCACTTGCGCTGTCATCCTTCATGAATACCTTCACCTCTAGCAATTCCCAAGCCTATTTCAGGTATCCATGCGGGTTAACCAAGCTGGCGCACATATTTACCTTTTTCTAGCCGATAAACTTCAAAAGGTTCATGTTTATCATGCTGATAAGAATCAGGGTTGTAAGTAACATAATAAACAAGAATACTTAGTTATATAAGACGTTATAGCAGGTATACTCGCTATAATAAGCTTGACATAAAAATGCTATCAATTGATTATGAACAATATCACTATATCTAATCTTGATGATGACATCAAATCTCGTCTACAAAAACGAGCGGAAAAACATGGTCGTTCCCTTGAAGAAGAAGCTAGAGAAATTCTTTGTATAGCTCTAACAGAAAATCACGAATATCCTTTAAACTTAGCTACTATAATTGAGGAACGTTTTGCGAATTTGGGAGACTTTGAATTACCGGAAATTCCTAGAGAACCTATTCGCACCGTATCAGCATTTGAAGAATGATTATTCTTGATACAAACGTTTTGTCAGAATTAATGAAGCCTAAAAAGTCTGAAATAGTTCGGATTTGGGCTGCTCAACAATCGTTAATGAGTCTGTTTACCACAACAATTACTCAAGCAGAAATTCTGTATGGTATCGCCTTACTCCCTGCGGGAAAACGGCGAGAAGAACTTAGTCAAGCAGCACAACTGATGTTCTCAGAAGATTTCGCTGGGCGTGTTCTTCCTTTTGATCAAGCTGCTGCTGTAGCTTTTGCTAATATTGCGTCTCAAAGAAGACACAATGGTACTCCTATTTCCCAAGCTGATGCTCAGATTGCAGCTATTTGTTACACCCATACAGCAACCATAGCAACACGCAATTTCTCTGACTTTGAAGGGTATGGTATTTCTATTATTAATCCTTGGGAAGTCTCCAGCAGATAGAAGCTATACTCGTAGACGTGCAGTGGCTTGTGGTTAGACATCGCCCCTTATATCTTAACTTGGAAACACCTTAAATAAATCCACAACTAAATCAGAGAAACAGGGCAGATTAACTGATTCGTTTGGCAGATAAATCAACTTGCGGCGATAACCAAATTTAACTTGCAAAGTTTGATAAGGTTCGCTGTAGCACTCCAGATAATTATCTACTAAATTAAATATCCAATAATCAGAGATATTTGCTTCTGCATAAATAAGTAGCTTTTCCTCTTGCTCGTATTTTAAGGATGAATCAGCAATCTCAATTAAGAGTAAAATATCAGATGGGCTGGGATGATTTGCTAAATAGTCATCATCTCTATTTTTTGCAATTACTCTATCTGGTTCAGGTTCACTGTTGTCAGACAAAGTAATTGGTTGTCGTCCTCGCAGGGTTGCGCGATCGCCTACTAGCTTATATAATTTTTGCTCTAGGCGTGTTGCACAAACAGAGTGCGATGTACCTTTTGCTGACATCTGGATTATTTCACCCTTAATTAGCTCAACTCGGTCATTCTCTTCAAAGAAGCCGAGTTCAGCTAAACGGTGATATTCAGCTATAGTAAAGCGTTTAGCAGTGGTAAGGCTCATAACAACTACGAGAATGCAGAGTTATTTTTATCTTAATATAGCTGTAACTGATTAAAATTATGCGATGAAAGATGGTGAGCTATCAAGGTCTTCTTTATCAGCTTCTGTAGCTTTTTCTATACTTACGCCCTTCCAAGGAAAATCAAAATATTGTTCCTGAATCGTTTTTAATTCCTTTATTGACTTTTGGAAAAATAATTTAATAGCAGATAACTGGTTTTCTTGAGATAAAAACTCTTGTAGGCTTTTTCGATAGAATATACCTGACCATGCTGGCAAAACTTTTAAATTAACAGGAGTCCATATATTAGGCTTATTGTTAATCACTTGCTGCATTGACTCAATAATTTTTGGGCGTTATCCAAAAGTAGGAGAAACCTGCAAAAATATACCTAGATATGGATAATCAGTTAAATTGCTTGGATTTAAATAGAAGTATCCAAGACCACACCAGAAATCCCATGTGGAAGAAGAAAAGTAGGTGTAGATAATATATCTATCGTCCCATTTCCATTGAGTTCTACTTGCTGCGCCTTTGATAACACGTCCAAAAGCTAGGTTGAATTTGTCTTGCACTTCATCACTGAGGGTTGATTCCATGAGATTGAGAGTTTTGTTAAAATTCACCATTGTCAATAAGTCAACCGATGAAAATTGATTTGTGTGAGACATTCTATTTTTCATCATGAAAATTAGCATTTATTGGGCTAATATATCACTCGCGTGTTGTTGTAAGCGGGCATAAAATTGATGCCACCTCAATTGATAAAAACTTACTCTTGGCTCTAAATTAAATGCTGGAGTCTTGATTTCTTCTTTTGAGTTATAATCACGGGTGATATAAATTAAAATTCGATGTCTAACATTTGGAAAGTTACTCAAAAGTTCAGCATATCTTTTTAAAGCATTATTTCTATCCTTCGAGCCAATTTTTGATTCAATAAATATTACATCTGTATTTAAACCAGTTGACAGTTCAACCACAATATCAAGTCTGCTATCCTCTGTATGGTTTTCAAGTCCTTTGTATTCTTGTTGAGTTTAAATCTTGATGCTGGAATAATTATCATCACTAATGATTGAGTGATGTTTTAGTCAATCAAGTAAAATATCATTATTCCGTGACAAAAAATAAGCAAAAATTTCATTAAAAAAATCTTCACGCGGTTTGTTTGCTGAATGTAGGTTGAGTAAATTGCTAAATAAAGACATTTATATTTTAAGTATTTAAGGTAATTTCAAAAAAGGTATACACAATAACTAAGCTTGTAGTCATCTTCAAGCATGACTACAGGAAATTTTTCTAAGTTCTGTTTGTATTTATTATTACTAACGTTGCAGCAGTTATAACTTAGCCGATCGCAGTTTGACAAGGGTGCTATATAGACGATACTTACAACAAATAGGGGTAAAATTTTTACCCCTACAAAGTTGTGTATTATTTTAAGAATAGCTAGAGAAGATTATTACTCTGTTAAGTGACTTTCTAGCAAAGATGCGATCGCTTCAGGATGAATATTCTTGTATTTCTTTTTACCAACTTCTAAAACACAGTTGGGGGCGCTGCTACAGCATTTTTGGCAACTAGTATGTTCAATGGTAACTTTGTCTAACAAACCGCGATCGCCCAAAGTTTTTTCTAATTCTGATAAAAACCCTTTACCACCACGCTTGAGGCAACCACCCTTTTGACACACCATAATCTTGGCTTTGGGTTGGAGTGGCAAATTTTGAATTGGACACACATCAATTGGTGTCACCCGATAGGCTTTAATTTTTATTTTACTTGTGCGTGAGTCTACCTTACTATGACCACAAACGCGAATTTGCTGGCCAGGAACTAAGGATGAACTTAGAGAACGGCGTAACTCTTTAGGCAGTTTAATTTCCACATTTCCAGATGGAACTGCCAATTCTAAGTATTTATATTTTCCTGGTTCACCACCAACAAAACCTAGTAACTGTCCCTCAAGGTTTAATTCTGATAAAGTCAAATATTTGTCACCCATGATTGATAAAAAGTTATTGGGGATTGGGGATTGGGGAT
>NZ_CAXTNP010000022.1:0-47530 GCF_964245575.1 uncultured Nostoc sp.
TCAAAGACTCATTAATGGAGTTCAAAGACTCATTAATGGAGTTCAAAGACTCATTCACGAGTATCAAAGACTCAATGAGATTTACTCAGCACTCCTAACTTCTCATTCCTCACTATTTCTGCGACCAGCGCCAGTTATAGCGATTCCATTCGTAGATTCCTTGAATTTCATACTCAGCGCCGTTGAAGAAGCGGACAACGCAGTTAGTAGAGGTATCATCACCGTTGCTAATTTCCTCGACCTTAATCACCATACAGGGAAACCATTCGCGCTTGCAAGGCCCATCTTCTTGCACCCATTCCCATAGTGCATTGGAAACTTCAATGCGATCGCCTATTCTTAGCTTTAGTGCATCCTCAAAATAAGAATATTTATCAAAATGATATGACTCAACACGATTGAGCCACTGTAAACCATAGCGTTGCCGAATAAATTGTACTGTTCCAGAGTCATTTTCTAGTAGCCAGTCGTTGAGTAATTGCACTTTCCAAGTGCGGTTGCGTTGTTCTTCATCCTTAACAAATTGTAAAAATGCTTCTAACTCCTCTGGGGTAAGTTCGTCTAAAGGATTAGCAATAGCTGATGCTCTAAAGGTAGAATTTCCCTGAATTTGCTCGACGACTTGTAGTAATATCTCTTTCTGCGTGTCAGTGAGAGGACAGCTTGCTGCATCACAATCATTAAAGGCTGCGAGCATAGATGCTTCAATCTCATCTGGAGTCATATAAGTTAATAGCAATTGAGGGTTTATTTCCCTAATTATTACAAAGGTTAAATTAAAGTCTTCAATTCCTTGTAGTTAAATTCAGGTAAGCTGAGGTTAGAAGTTACATATTGTTAGATTAAGCCACGGAGTCTTTTATGCGCTTGCGCTCACTCACGGTCGTTTTTATTTCCTGTCTCATCACCTTTCTATCGTGGGTGAGCATTCCCCCTGCTGTAGCATTAACACAGATTAGATTATTTGATGTTTCTTATAAAGATTGTCCACCAGAACTAGCACAAGGGGCTGTTACAAGTAGTGGTAGCACGGCTGCTAATTGTTTTCTTGTCATTGGCAAGGCAGAAAATGGCACTTATAAAACAGTCTACGACGCAGATATTTTTGGACGCATCTATGATGCTAACAATGACTCAGTAATGCAAAACCGGACTCGCTTAGGTTCTATTGCTGAGGTACCACCAGGGATTAGCGATTTTGAATTGAGAATTTCTGTACCCGCGAATCAGCCTACTCCGTTGAAACTGAAGCAGTTTAAAGCAGCTGGATTTAGCGGCCAAGTGCGTAAGTAATACCAATTTTGAATTTGAGATTTTAAAGCAAGTGCATTGGTGTTAATGTTAGCGAAGCGTGGGAGCAACCCATGACTTTCCAGGAATAACTGCTGTTTTTTAACATTTCGCCTGCTGCTTTTTTTGAATCATAAGAAGGAAAACTTTACAGTTCCTCATCGCGTGTAGACTTGACCGCAAGCCAACTGATGTAGCAAGATTCTATTTAAGTCCCTTTCGTCCCACATCTCGAAGTGGGTAGGAGGCAATGCATGATTGGCAATATTTCTTTAACCATGATCGCAGCAATTTAAATCAAGGCACTTACCGCATCTTTGAGCCGGAGTGGAAAGCAGATATTCTCCATTGGTTTAGCCAAAAGGATGTGGATAAGCAGCAAAAAGAAGATTTTATCCAAGCTTTAATAGATTTTGATGACAGCTGCGGCGATTTTTATCGGTATCGCGCCTACTTTTTGGCGGCTGAGGCTTTATCCCAGTTCCCAGAATGTAGTTTGGGAGATGCAATTGTAGAACAACTACTCAAATGGAGTTATGCCTATTTTCGGCACGATAAGCGAGATTGGCAGATACTACCAAAACCATTGGTGAAGACAGCCAGAAAAACGCTGGAATTAACCGACAGAAAACGGGTTATTGCGGCTTTTGTGCATTTGGTTCATACTACTGAAAGTCGTTCAATTCTCCGAGTTGCAGCCGAGAAGTTAGGAAAACTCGATCCGGGTAATAAAAGTGCGATCGCAGCCTTGACACTGTTAACATCGGTTGTTGAAAATAAACAAACATTCTGCCAGATAAATCAAAATCCTAGGGAATTAGCAGTTGGTGATGAAAGTGCGATCGCTACTCTATCAAAAACACTTGAAACCTCTCAGTCTGATAACGAACGTTTGCAAGCAGCTAAAAGTCTCCTACAAGTAGACTTTAAGAATCAAATTGCAATTAATGTTCTATTCGAGCTAGTTAAAAATCTGGGACAATCCCCAAAACATCCAGATGATGCCCAGTATATCGCGGACAGAGCAGCTAGGATTTTAGCGCAAATCGACCCTAGTAATCTACTTGCAATTAATGCTCTAGTTGAGCTGATTAGGACTGCTCAGGATCATTCTTACCTCAACTTAGCAGTGAAGGACTTAGGGCGTTTTGGTGCTGGTAATGAAACTGCAATTGTAACTTTAATTGAGTTAATCGCTTCCACTAAAGATGATTACCTATTATGCGATGCAGCTGGGAGTTTAGAAAAAATTGATTCAGGTAATAAAGTGGCACTTAGCACATTATTTCAGATACTTGAAACCACTAAAGATGAATGTAGACGCTTGTATGCAGCCGAAAACTTAGTGAAAATTGATCCTGTCAATCCAAAGGCGATCATTACTTTATGCCAAATACAGCAAAGCAATCCCTATCAACATGAATCAATCTTGACGGATGCAGTTCAAGATTTAGAACAACTTGATCCAGAAAACAAATTGGTTAAAGAGAAGCTTAACGAAGTTATCCCTACTCTGCTCCGATTTATTCAAATCTTTCAACAAGATGATGACAAGAAAAACTGCTGCAATGACGCCACTATTCGTCTACCCTATGAATCCTGTCTTTTGGATATAGCTGATAGTTTAACAAAAATACTCCAAAGCGAACATTTACCACAAGTAGTCATAAGCCTAAAAGGTTATCTGAGTAAACAGTTCTACAAAAACAGTTCTTATCGCTACGAGGCTGTATTTAACATTATCTGGCATTGTGCCGAAAATCTAACTTACCAAGACTTCTACAAAGCAATAAACTAAACAATAAGCGCAGAATCTTTCTCTTCCTCCGCGTTCCTGTGCGCTTCCCTTAGAGTCCCTTTGCGTTAAAAAACAATCTCCTCCCTCATCCTCTCTTCCAGCACATCCAATAACCCATCCACATCCTTACCAGCTTGCTCAAAACAAATCGGTGGCGCTGGTTCCGGTGCAAACTGAATTAACTTAATTTCCCCCTTCCCAATCCCAATCATCACAACTTCCATTTCCGGCTTGTGATTCTCAACAATTCCCAAAATTTCCTGAAGCCGATTATCAACCTTATTATTTAAATTCTCTATTTGCTCTTTTGGACAATAAACAAAATGCGGTGTTGGTTGCAAATCAATACCAACAGTACCCTGACTCTCACCATTTGCTAACCACAATCCCCAAAACAGCGCCGCCAATTCCTGCTGATTTGCTTTGACAAACTTATCCAACTGGCGACGCCACTTAGTATCACCTGATTCTGGTTGACTATTACCAAAAAACATAAATAATTCGTAATGAAGACACAAAACTTTGCGCGAAAGTTATCTCAAACCTGACTGTACACGCCAGAGACTAGAATAAATCCCATCTTTCTCCAGCAATTGCTCATGGGTTCCCGACTCTACTAATTTCCCATGTTCCATGACATAAATGCAATCGGCATTGCGGATGGTGGAAAGACGATGAGCGATCGCAATTGTAGTTCTATCTACTGTAATCCGTTCGAGCGATCGCTGGATTGCTGCTTCTGTCTCATTATCCACCGCCGAGGTAGCCTCATCTAAAATCAGAATCGGGGGATTCTTCAAGACTGCACGGGCGATCGCAATCCGTTGTCTTTGTCCACCAGATAACTTTTGTCCTCTTTCCCCCACAATTGTCTCATAACCTTCGGGCAATTCAATAATAAATTCGTGCGCCTCGGCTATCTTCGCCGCCGTGATAATTTCTTGCTCTGTAGTCTCAAAGCTACCATAAGCAATATTCTCCGCTACAGTGCCATGAAATAGAAAGACATCTTGACTCACCAAACCAATACAGCGCCGTAAATCTTTTAAATTCAAACTTTGCAAATCAATGCCATCGACAGTAATGCTTCCTGTTTGCACTTCGTATAACCGCAACAAAAGTTTAACTAAAGTGCTTTTACCAGAACCAGTTGAACCGACAATTGCAATGGTTTTCCCCGCCGGAATATCCAAAGACAGATTTTTAATAACTGGAAATCTATCTTTATAGGCAAAATAAACATTTTTAAATTGCACTTCACCGCGCACTTCATTCACAGGTAAGGCCACATCACCTGTATGAATAGCGATAGGAGTATCTAACAAATTCATGACTCGATTAGTAGAAGCCATTGCCCTTTGATATTGGTCAAATGTTTCGCCTAATCTTGTTAAAGGCCACAGCAATCGCTGGATTAAAAACACTAATACGCTGTAAGTACCTACAGACATTGTTCCAGAAACTGCTGCCATCCCGCCATATAAAAGTAATGCCGTGAAACCCACCAAAATTAGCATCCGAATTAAAGGCACAAAAGCAGCAGAAAGGGTAATTGCTTTAGAGTTACTACGGCGATAAGCTTCACTATCTAATTCCAGACGATAAGCTTCATAAGCTTCAGCAGTGAAACTTTTAATAGTAGTAATTCCGCTAATATTGTTTGATAAACGCGAATTTAGGAAACCTACCTTTTCTCGCACATCGGCGTAACGAGGAGCAAGTAGTCGTTGATAAGCAAAGGAACCCCAGAGGATAAATGGCATCGGTGACAAAGCCATCCACGCTACACTTGGAGCCAAAATAAAGAAAGCAGCGCCAATAATTAAAACAGTTGCGGAAACTTGGATAATATCATTCGCTCCCCCATCCAAAAACCGCTCTAATTGGTTAATATCATCACTGAGGATAGACATTAAGCCGCCAGTGCTGCGTTCTTCAAAATAAGCCAATTCCAACTCTTGCAAATGTTTGTATGCATCCAAACGCAAGTCATGCTGAATATTTTGAGCCAAATTCCGCCAAAGTCGAGCGTAGGCGTACTCAAAAACAGATTCTAGTATCCAAATGATCACAGTCAGGAAGGAAATAATCAAAAATTGTTGAAAGACATCGCGTACCCCTAATTGTGCAATGATCGAATCCTGCTGCTTGACTACCACATCCACCGCGACGCCAATTAAGCCGGGTGGTGCTAAGTCAAAAAATTTATTGAGAGTAGAATAAGTAGTCGCCAGCCAAATTTGTTTACGATACTGGTGTCCATACTCAAGCAAGCGCTGGAGAGGATGCGTTGAATGTTTACGCCTTCTTGATGCCCGATGAGATTTTAATACAGTAGCCACGGCTTTTTACGGTTTCGTGCAACTGATATTACCACGGAACAAAGTTCTGAGTCGTGAGTCTGAAGATGGGCGAACGCAATTGTAGTTCTATCTACTGTAATCTGTTCGAGCGATCGCCAGATTGCTGCTTCTGTCTGATTATCCACCGCCAAGGTAGCTTCATCTGAAACCCAAATGAGCAGATTTTTCAAGACTGCACGATACAAATTAATAACAATATAATTTTGACTTTTTTCAGAGATATCTATAATGAAAGGGCTTTTCCCCTCAGGCTCTTTGAGGTTCCGGGTATTATGCTTAATTGCCCGGATATCATATGACATCTATCTGTGTATCAACAAATTGTCTATGAGAGTTGAAACGGAATATGGCAATATCTGATATCCTTCAAGAACCACAGCGTCTGGGTCGCTTCTTTAGTGGACTGCGTGGGGATTTGACAGGAGGATTGACAGCAGCAGTGGTAGCCTTGCCTTTAGCTTTAGCTTTTGCGGTGGCAAGTGGAGTAGAACCAAAAGCTGGACTTTACACGGCTATTGTGGCAGGAATTGTAGCGGCAATTTTTGGTGGTTCCTCAGTCCAAATTACAGGGCCAACAGGTGCAATGGCTGTAGTTTTGCTGGGGATTGTCGCCAAGTATGGCATTGAAAAAGTTTGGATTGCTGGGGTGATGGCTGGGATTATCCAGATTGCCTTGGGGGTTGCCAAACTTGGACAGCTAGTGAAGTTTATTCCCTATCCAGTGACGGCAGGCTTTACTAATGGTATTGCCGTGATTATATTTTGTGGTCAATTAAATAATTTCTTTGGTTTACAACTACCGCGTAGTGAACATTTTCTGCCAGGAGTTTGGCAAAGTCTAAGTCATGTAGAAGCTTTAAACTGGGCTGCTGTTGGGTTAGCAATGGTAGTGATTGCAACCACGGTTTTGTGGCCCAAAATTAATTCTACAATCCCAGGTTCTTTAATGGGGTTGGTATTGGCAACAGCGATCGCTGCTTATTTCCATCTGCATGTAGCCACAATTGGCAGCATTCCGCAATCTTTACCGATGCCCCAAGGTATTCCTCACTGGAATGATTTTAGTGTGATTCGGGAACTGATTAATCCCGCTTTGGCTTTAGCAGCACTGGGAAGTATTGAATCGTTGCTGTCGGCGGTGGTGGCTGATGGGATGACGGTGAGCGAAAAACACAATAGCGATCGCGAATTAATTGGTCAAGGATTGGCAAATATTATTGTGCCATTTTTTGGTGGCATCCCCGCAACAGGTGCGATCGCTCGGACTGTAATCAATGTCCGTTCTGGCGCTAAAACCCGACTATCTGGGGTAATTCACGGCGTTGCCTTAGCCATTTTTATTTTAACTTTAGCACCCCTAGCAGCACAGATTCCTTTAGCAGCACTTGCTGGCATTTTGATGGTGGTTAGCGTGCGGATGATTGAATGGAAAGCCATTGGTTTATTAATGCGTGCTACCTACTCCGACTTTGCTGTGATGATTCTCACCTGGCTAGTGACAATCTTGTTTGACTTAGTTCTGGCTGTAGAAGTGGGATTGATTGCAGCCGCAGTCTTATTCATCAAACGGATGAGTGAATTGAGCCTAGTCAAAATACCTGAAACCGAAGTATTTCCCCCTGGTACTCCTCTGGAATTAGGTAAGGAAATTGCTGTTTATCGGGTAGATGGCCCTCTATTTTTTGCTGCTGCTGAACGTTTTGCTACCTTCCTCCGCCATGAACCGGAAGTGAAGTATTTAATTCTCCGGTTGCGGTTTGTGCCAAATATGGACACAACTGGGTTAGTAGTCTTAGAGGATATTTACCACGACATGGAACGGCACAATTGCCGCTTAATTCTCACAGGTTTACAATCCGAAGTTAAACAACTACTAGAACGTTCAGGATTGTTAAAAACAATTGGGTTATCAAATTGTTTTGAAACAACCACAGATGCGATTTGCTCTATCTCTCCTGAGATTGAAGGATGTTCTCAACCTGTCGCAACTGATTTGAAAACAAAAGAATTGATGGAATTAAATGACTGACAATATTTTGCCATCAAGAGAGCAAAATAGTTGATGTTTATTCTACATTTTCTGACATTATGAAAACAATATGATAATATTTAACGGTAAAGTAAATGACTCCCCCAGAAAACAGACCTAGCTTACCAGAGGTTCACCGTAGTGTTAAAGTCCCGAACAGCAGCTTTTGGCGCAAGATGCTGGCTTATACAGGCCCAGGGTATCTGGTTTCAGTCGGATACATAGACCCTGGAAATTGGGCAACAGACATCGCTGGTGGGTCAAAGTTCGGTTATACTCTGTTAACAGTAATCCTGCTGTCGAACCTGATGGCGATATTACTCCAATCACTATGTGTACGTTTGGGAGTTGCTACGGGGCGAGATTTGGCGCAGGCTTGTCGGGACTATTTCAGCCGAAGGGTAAGCTTTTGTTTGTGGGTACTGTGTGAGATTGCGATCGCCGCTTGTGACTTAGCAGAACTATTGGGAAGTGCGATCGCACTGCAACTTTTATTCGGTATTCCTTTAGTGTGGGGTGTTTGCATCACAGCACTGGATGTTCTGGTATTGTTATTCCTGCAACATAAAGGTTTTCGCTATACAGAAGCCCTAGTAATAATGCTGGTAGCAACAGTAGGCATCTGTTTTACAGCAGAAATTCTTTTCTCCCACCCTGATATGGGGGGTATTTTGTTGGGATATTTGCCCAAAAAAGAAATTTTACAGAATTCAGAAATGCTATACATTGCTATCGGCATTTTAGGGGCAACAGTGATGCCTCACAACTTATATTTACACTCCTCGATTGTGCAAACCCGTAATTGGCAACCTAATACTGAAAAAAGATGGGAAGCAATTAGATTTGGCACAATTGATTCAACTTTTGCTTTGTCATTAGCACTGTTTATAAACTCAGCAATTTTAATTGTGTCTGCCGCAACATTTCATTTTTCTGGTAATCAGAATGTGGCAGAAATTCAAGATGCTTATAAATTACTTTCACCATTATTAGGCGTTAGTGCTGCTAGTGCTATTTTTGGCATTGCCTTACTTGCTTCTGGGCAAAGTTCAACGCTAACTGCAACTTTAGCAGGACAAATTGTTATGGAAGGCTTTTTGCAATTTCGCTTTCCGTCTTGGTTACGCCGTTTAATAACCCGTTTAATTGCCATTATTCCAGCTTTAATTACAATCATTCTTTTTGGTGAAAAGAGTACAAGCCAACTCATAGTTTTCAGTCAAGTTATCCTCAGCTTACAGTTACCCTTTGCAGTGATTCCATTGGTGATATTTACAAGTAATCGCCGCTTGATGGGTGAGTTTGTGAATCCCTTGTGGTTAAAATCTTTAGCCTGGTTAGCTGCTATTGTTATCGTAGGTTTAAATGTTTGGTTGCTATTACAAACTCTTTTGGGATGACTGTTCCAAGTTCCCAGTTAAGATGAATTTTTAGTGATCGCACTTATAGAATTGGCCTGGTCAGGCATTGCAATCGCGCTACTCAAATGCTACTCATTAGAAATGACCTATCGTCCACAACATTTTTATCCTAAGGCATTATGCTTCTTTGAAAGTGATACAGTTTTTAATTACCGTATTTATGCACGCCGAGGTGATATGTCATCGCCTAAGTTCGTAATTCCTGTGGCTTAATCTCCCAATCCTGTTTCTTGATTCTCTCAGTTGCAAGCCGTGCCAGCTTTTCTGCAACTTTTCTAAAAGTTGCCTTGGTCGTGTAATTAGGAGATGGCTCAATTTGTGCGTGAGATGGATTGTCATCTGTTGGCTTTGGACAGACATCAATTTTGTAATCAAAAAGTGGGTTGCCTTTTTGATCGTTTTGAGAAATATTTATCATCCGAACTTCGCCAGTAATTAGACTCACAACACCATCATCTTGGTTTTTCTGTGTGCATTGTGGGTCATAACCACAAAGCTTTGCTCTGTCAACAGAAGGAGCTTGATTTCTATCTGTAAACGCTTGTGAGCTAAGTTCTAATCCAAACTCGCCAATGCGGTAATATTTGTCTAATCCACGGAAAATGCACCGATACAATAGCTCATCATCTGTAACCACATCGCTCACTGCAAACCTCTATGAAACTAGCCATTTCCAGAGAGCCGTAAGTTCAGCAGGTGATGAAGACGTGCCATCTTCCATTTCATTGTCAATGTCAGTTCCCCAAACTTTGATGTATTCTGCGGTATTTCCCAGAATATAAACAGTTAACTTTTTGGTTTCGTGCCACCACTCAAAAACTATTTCTGAGTCAAAGCTCAGATTTACCAATGGTTCACCCCACCACATTTGGTTAGCAGCAACAACCATGTGTAGTTGCTTCAACCATTCTATGGCGTATTTATAAGTTTCATTGTCAGATCCTAGTTCAGCAATTCTTCTGTGAGTTTTGTGAGCTGGTGAATAGCTCCAGCTTGAAAGTTCCAGGACTGCATAATTATCAGATTGCTCAGAGATAGCTTTGACCCTTTGAACTGAAGAAGCAGCTATCTTAGACCGATATTTCCAACTCCCCACGGTTGATGTTCTGTCTGTCGCAAGAATAACAAGATTGGAGTTTTGCCCATCTGATGCACTTTGTAAGCCTTCTGCTGATTGAGAAAGCGGAAGTAGGGTTAATTTGCCGCGTATCTGAGATAGCGCTGTTGTCTCTGAATTGCGACGTTCGTCCTTTGTGTAATAGGCGGCTTTACTTGACATCGAATAACTCCCTTGTGCGATCGGTAATCAAACTCTCAAAGACTTGTCCTTCTCTACTCTTTAATTCATGTAAATTAGAAGCCACTTCCTCAAAAGATAGAGGCTTTTCTACCCAGGCTTGAGAAATGTCCAAATCAAGTATAAATACAACTTCTCCAGGTTGCGGTTCGGAATCCGATAAGGTTATTGCTAGTCTAGCTGGAATATCTTCATAAATTAATTCAGTTTGCGTCACAAATCCTGAGATGTGACTTGGAACGCTATCCGGTAACTGAGGATATATATTGACATAATCACTAAGGTCAATTGCCTCTTCGGGAGATGAAATAACTATTCGATTTATGTAGCGAAGAGAAATACGGGTTAAGCCAACAGGTTTAGCAACTTCTAAATACAATTGAAGTGCCTGCTCGATTCTCTTACTAAATTCATCCCAGCCTTCATAAGGACGAAGGCTATGGATGCTCAGTAGATTGGGCCCAACGCCTACTAATTTTGTGCCATCGGCGGAAGGAAACAAAAACTTGGGCGAGTCTTGTGTTACCGTAACTTCAGGGTTTACAGCCTGCATCTGCGAAAATTTAAATTCCGTTGCTATTGAGTTTTGCTCACTTGGCTCACCTGTGTATAAATCTCTTGCTTTTTCATAAAACAAGCCTGGCACTGTAAAATTCCATGCTTGTCCAGGAGCAAAGCGAAACTCACAGACCGCCTCTTCTATTGGTGGATTACTATAGTGACGGCGTGTCATAAATTACTCAAGTGCAGTATAACCTCACGTTTTAGTAAGCTACAAATTTAAAACGAAAAAAAACGATTCTTGTTTATTAATTTTAAGATATCTAAGTCTGTTCTTATAAAAAGTTTTTCACACTCCTCAATCCCCAATTGTTAGAGTGAAGGAACAGATTGAACAGATTCCGTGGCAATCCAACGTCGTGCTGCAAGTTATAAAGGGGTAAAGCCATGAACCATATCAAGCGAACAATAGCCCTCTTGGGAATAACAAGTGTACTGAGTGTAATGCCTGCTGTTTATGCACAAGAAGCACAAATACCTCTGAAAGCGGCGAACTTTCAAGATTACTATAACCAAGGGGTGCAAAAGCTTGAGCAAGGCAACTTCAAAGGAGCGATCGCAGATTTTGATTCTGTAGTGCGGCTGAATCCACGATTTTATGAGGGTTTTTGCCTTCGAGGTTTGGCTAAATCTCAATTAAAAGACTTCAGTGCAGCAATCACTGACTTTAACCTAGCGCTGCGTTTAAATCCCAACCATACAGATGCTTATAATGGTCGGGGAATCTCTTATGTAGAACTAGGAGATTTTCAGAAAGCCATTGTCGACTTTAATCAGACAGTAAAAATTGATCCAACCTCACAAGATGGTTATTACAATCTAGGACTAGCCCATTTTAGACAGGGAAATCATCAACAAGCAATCGCAAACTTTAACCAAGCACTACAAATCAATCCCAGCCTAGCTGATGCCTACGGCAATCGAGGACTGGCAAAATATGCTTTAGGAGATAGTAAGAGTGCGATCACAGACCTTCAGTCAGCTGCAAGATTATTTCTTAAAAAAGGTGATACCCAAGCTTATCAACAAACACAAACTCTGATTCAGCAAGTTCAGCGTTAGTAATTTGTTCAGGGTAATATAGAAGCGTTAAGAAACCCGCTTTTCTTCCAAATCAGGTTCAGAGAAATTTAAATGCTCAGAGTGATTTAAATTTAACTGAGTAACAAGATTGTTTTTTTAGTTTCATACCAAATAATATTCGCGTCAAAATCAAAAAATGGGATCGCAAATATCATTGCCAAAACAACAGTTGCGATCGCTTGCTGTAGTATTAGCCTAAATGACTTTAAAGATCAACAAAAATGAGCATTATCGTCTTCGGCAGCATAAATATAGACTTGGTAGCAACAGCACCCCGCTTGCCTGTCGCCGGAGAAACGTTGCTAGGAGAAGAATTTTTTAAAGTTTCGGGAGGCAAAGGAGCTAATCAAGCTGTAGCATTAGCACAATTGGGAATTCCTACCCAAATGGTGGGGCGTGTAGGTGCAGACGGTTTTGGTGTGGAACTTGTCAACAATTTACAAGCATCTGGTGTGCAGATTGACAATATTTTTGTGGATGAGACTGTTAGTTCTGGAGTCGCCATCATCGCTGTAAATCATGCTGGTGAAAATCAAATTATTGTAATTCCTGGTGCAAATGGGCGTGTCAATCAAGAAGATGTAGAACGATTGTCTCATTTATTACCAGAAGCGACAGCACTACTTTTACAATTAGAAATTCCGATTAATGCTGTGGTTGCAGCAGCTAAAGCCGCAAGAAAAACTAAAATAACCGTAATTCTCGACCCTGCACCCGCACAATCTGATTTTCCAGATGAACTTTACCCGTTAGTGGACATTATTACACCGAATGAAGTTGAAGCAGCGCAGTTAGTAGGTTTTTCTGTGGATGGAGAAGAACTTGCAGCTAAAGCAGCTGGAGTTTTATTACAACGGGGTGTGAAATGTGCGATCGTTAAACTGGGTGCTAAAGGTGTTTTTTGTGCCACTGCTAAGGAAAAGTTTTTTGTACCCGCGTTTCCAGTTCATACAGTTGACACAGTAGCTGCTGGCGATGCTTTTAATGGCGGCTTGACGGCGGCACTTTTTGAAGGACTTTCTTTACACCAGGCAGTTGTTTGGGGTGCAGCAGCCGGTGCTTTAGCTACGACAAAACCAGGCGCACAAACTTCGCTACCGGATAGGTTTACATTTGATGCATTTCTTAGGGAAAGGGCAGTGGGGAGTAGCAAAGATGAGAAAGATGCATCTGTAAAGAGTTAGAATAAAGCGCCTTTTGTCAATCAATTAAAATACTCAAAATATTCTTAATAATGAGGTGTAGCAATCAATGCCAATAAAAAGCCCTCAAGGTAAGATGAGGGCTTGGCATTTTTTTGCTAGGACTTATGCACTATACAAATTAACCATAATGTGAGTTATGATATTTGGTGGTTTCAGACGCTTCACATAACTCTGATTTACTCGCTTTCTTTGCGACGCCGATAGCGAACGCGAGTGCGTCTCCAAGAGTTGCGTTAGCAAGTCTTGCCTACGGCACGGTCTTGCGTTCGAGCCTCATAGCCCGTCGTAGACATCGCTGCGTGCTAAACATGGCTGAAATACCCAAATTGCATGTAGTACTTATGTACCATGTATAAGTTCTATAGATATCGGCTCAATCTCTTCTACCCACGAGCAAGCGTAATCTGGGCAGCGTCAAAGTCTTGTAGGCGAGTCATGTTTCCACTGTTCTTATCTATGCTATACACACCATTAGGTGTTTCATACCTTAGCGCTCCAAATGCTAGGAGTTGGCCTGTTCCAGAGCAAACCAAGCTTTGTAAGCCATTATTCCATACTTGACCATTAAGTTTCAATTGTGCCAGTCTGATCGGGCTTTTTTGATTTGAATCTAGCTGCACCAAAGTTGTATCGCCATTTAATCCAACTAAAGAGGTATAGAGTTTTCCATCTGGGCACTGAGCTAGATTGCTGACCCGCTCATCCTTCGGGAATTTAATCTTACTAATAAAACTGATCTCTCCTGTTTGAACGTTAATATCTACCAATGTGATCGGTGGTGTACCGTTCTTTTTACCTACTAAACCGATGAGTCGGCCATCATTAGTGCCTAGCAAACTCCCAAGCTGTTGATTCTGTTTAAGTCCTGAGATTATCAAAGTTCTTATAGGCGTACTCAAAAATGTAATGCGAGTCGATGTCGCCTCTTTCCTACCAGTACTAACAGGAGTAGCGGCTACAACAAGTGTGCCATCGCTTAAAGAAGTGAAGCCACTCAATGTCTCATTAGTCTCTACTAAAGGTGTAACCTGATTGGCAACTGTGTCATTGCTTGAAGATGCGTCATTCCCTAACAAAGGGAGGTTACTCAATATATTATCAACCTTTCCTAAAGCTGTACCGACCTTGGCAAGTGTGCCATCGCTTAAAACAGCGAAGCTACTCAATGTCTCGTTAGACTGTACTAAAGATGTACCGCGCTCGGCAAGTATCTGAGTAACTAGTGGACTTAGAAGCTGAACCTTTCCTGTATTTAAAGATTGCAAAACAAAGGATCCTAAAACAAGTCCTAGCCCTACAGGCTTAATATCTGTGGGTAGAAAGTTTGGGGCAGCGCTATCTAATTCAGTGGTATTTACCTCTGGAACAGCCGTTTGGTCAGCGTTGATAATAGAGCCAGAATCTATACCTATAATTTTGAAACTTGGTGTTTGCGCCAAAGTTTTGCTGCTTAGATAACTAAGCCCAGATACTATAGTTGCACCAAGTACTAACTGGCCAAACTGCCGACGTGAAACCTTGTAACTCATATTTCCACTCCTTGAATTAATGACTTTTATCGAGGAAGGTAGTTCTTATCGATCATCTTTGGCGATCGCTAAGAACTGCCGTGACCAATCAGGATGCATGGTTTAAGACCCCTACTGTTGCGTTAGCTTCCCGCTCTTTGCGAGAGTTCAGGGCTGTGAAATCATCCTCTCTTTGAATAAAGGCATTATTTGCTCCTCCAGCAAAAACTGCCTCCTTCAATAAGTAGCAGTGTGAACATAAACGGGTGAGGCTATGATATTCGCATCCAGGTTGCTACTGAGGGTGTTCCATTGTAGTCACTAATAAAAAGCATGTACCAGCCTGGTACTGCTATGTTTCGATTGCTTGTTAGCGTGACATTGAGAGAAGTAGCGTTCCTAAAATTAATCGGCACATCCAGTAACCTTTGTTCTGTATCGCAGGAATGAGTGGTTGCCATTGGTCTAATCAGACTAACCCATTTAATATTCGCAGCTTGGGGTGTCAGAATTGTAAATTGCCGTCCGTAGTTCAATTCTTGAGGAGCGCTCTGAATAATTGGGCGCGATCGCGACATATATGCAGGACTGTAGATTTCTAATCGCAGTTCATTGGCCTTCCGTTTAGGGTTACCCCCAGCTGTGACTACGCTACCATCTGGTAGGAGCAAGGCCACTGAGTGATATACGCGGGGGACATTTTGTTTAGCTACTACTGTCCAGGTATTTGTAGCTGGATTGTAGATTTCTGCTGGCAGCATTGATAGTGTTGTGTCCTCATTCATTTTGCTACCATTGCAAACAAACACTGTGCGATCGGGTAACAAAACTGCGCTGTGATGCATCCGAGCATAGTTTAGAGGCTTTGCTGCTACGTAAGTTGGGTTAGTAGCTTTTAAATCTACAATATTTACCCTGTTTGTTGCCGTAGTAGCACTACCTCCACCAATAATCATCACTTTTTGGTCTTGTGCAGGTGGTAAAAGCACACTGGTACCTTGATTTCCAAAATCTGGGTCTTGTAGCCCTGGCACTACTTTTTCTCTAATGGATTCCGTAAATGTCTCCGGCAAGGTTAGTATAGTTGGCGCAACTCCATAGTTGCCGCCCATCTGAGCACCTGAATAAAAAATTTTTCCACTTTCGAGTAGAAACAGATTTAAGTATGGCGGGTAGAAACGAGTTGTTGGAAAAGCGTTCCAACCATTTGGAAAGAAAGCAGAATAAATTTCTGGTTGTCTGTTGAGGTTGCCATCTTTATCCGGCCCAGAGATTGCAAAGATCCGACCGCTACCTAGTGTCAACAGAGTAGGATACCACCGGCCATTGTTCATTGGTAGTATCTTGACCCATTTCTCCCCAATAGGATCAAATATCAGAGCAGAGGGTGAACCATAAAATGGGTCATAGCGCAAAGTTCCACCCGCAACTAATAACCTACCATCGGGGCGAAAAGAGTGACCAGCGCAAAAAAGGTCAATAGGTTCATTATTAGTATCCAATGGGGGTTTTTGACGGGTGAAGGTTCCTTTACTCACATCCCAAACCACACTGTCATACGGAGTATTTAACTGACTGGGATCATTACCTGAACCGCAGAAAAAGAATACTTTACCAGTACGAAGTAGAGCGGCATGTATAGGTAGGATTGGAGCACTGTACGACAATACTTGCCATTTATCTGTGGTAGTCGCTTGAGCGATGAAAGTTCCTAAATCCGTTTCCTCTAGAAGGTTAGGGTGGTTATGAGTTTGAGTCACTTTATTTACAATTATTCCTACGTAATTTTTATCTTTTTGTTTTTTGTTTCAGTAACTTATTCCTAAAATTATATTTATACTTTTTTAGGCTTGTCTAATATTAAGATGTGATGTTTTTTATAACAAGATCAGGTAAATACCGTTTGATCATTAGTAATTACGCTGTCAATTTTCCCTACTGTCTAGTATCTAATTAAGCCTTGTACTGTATTTTATCGGAAAGGATAAACCATGTTTTTAAATATGACGCATATACCTTTCAGGGCTAGGTATTGGGCATTAATGGCTAAAAAATTGTGTTTTTGACTTTCGATTTGTGACTAAATTAAATATTCAGGTGTCGCACATTTAATTTGCACAACTAGGGCGGACAAGATGCCTACCCCACAAGAGATTGGTTTTTTTGAGGATGAAAATCAAAATATTTTTAGGTTTATTTTTTATTAAAAGAAAAATGATTAGCTTAAATTTTAATTACAAGTATAATACAATACTGAATACATAGTCAATAGAATTAAGAGGATCGCGATCGCTCGCTATAAGGTGCGCTCGCCAATTTGAGACGATTAAGCTCAAAGCTAAGAGATTTTCGGCCATGAGCATGATACAAAGCACAGGCAAAGCGTAGTAAAGTAAAATAGTAAAACTCAGAATAAGTTATAAAAATCGAAACCTACTTAGTAGATACAGTGGTAAGGTGTATCGCTCCGGAAACAAAATTGTCGCCATGAGCAACTCAACTCCAATGGATGACCAGAAAAATCTTCCCAAGAAAAAGGGCAGGACACTCCCTCCTAAGCTGCTCATCTGGCTGGGAAAGTTTGTCTGGACGACTATGTGGCAGATCATGATGTCAAAGCTTGCTCCTAGCAATCAGTCGGGAGCTTATATTCGTCCTAATAGCCAGTTTCGGAAGTTCATTGGCACAGAAGAAGGAAATCCACACCCACCAGCAGCAGGGCGCTACAAACTTTATGTTGGGCTGGGCTGTCCTTGGGCGCACCGAACCCTAGTTGTGCGATCGCTCAAAAAACTCGAAGCGGTAATATCAGTATGTATCGTCTCTCCTTCTCCCATTGAAGGCGGTTGGATATTCAACTCAGAAGAAGAAGGTTGTCGCACACTGGCTGAATTTTATCAACTGGCAGAACCTGGTTACAGTGGACGCTCTACAGTTCCAATATTATGGGATAACCAAACAAAAACCATCGTCAACAATGAGAGTTCAGAGATTATCGTGATGCTGAACTCTGAGTTTAACGAGTTCGCCAACAATCCGACGCTGGATCTTTACCCAGAAGCACTAAAAGAAAAGATTGACTGGTGGAATGAGAAGATTTACCACGCGGTAAATAACGGTGTGTATCGCTGCGGCTTTGCTCAGAGCCAACAAGCATACAATCAATCCTGTAATGAACTGTTCGCAACTCTTGATGAGATTGACATTGCATTACAGACTAGTCGATATCTGTGTGGGGACGATCTCACGCTTGCAGATGTCCGTTTATTCACGACGTTATTTAGGTTTGATAGTGCCTATTACGGGTTGTTTAAGTGCAATAGGCAGCGAATTCGAGACTATCAGAACTTGGGAGCTTACTTACGCGATTTATATCAGCTTCCAGGTGTAGCTGACACCTGCGATGTAGAGAGTGTGAAGCGGGACTACTACGGGAACCTATTCCCACTCAATCCGGGCGGGATAATTCCCGATGGGCCTGATATGTCTTATCTTTATCAACCATCTGGGCGCGATCGCATCGGCAAAGTGAATGCTTCATAAGTTACATTGAGAACTGATACCTCGATGGCTGCATTCTAGAGTTGGTGTAATCGTGAACCAGATTAATCGAGTTGCAATTGTCGGTGGAACTCATGGCAATGAGTTTACAGGGGCATACTTAATCCAAAAATTCGCCCAGTTTCCTGACTTGATTACTAGACAAAGTTTTGAGACAGTCACTCTGTTAGCAAATCCTAACGCTTTTGCGGCGGGGAGGCGATATGTAGAAAAGGATTTAAATCGCTGTTTTCTCAAACAAGATTTACAAGATCCGACTCTGAGCAGTTACGAAGAATTGCAAGCTAAATCAATCCAGGATACCCTAGTATCAAACAGGGATCAACAAGCAGATTTTATCTTAGACTTGCACAGCAGTACAGCTAATATGGGTCTGACAATTATTTTGGTAAACAGTCATCCCTTTAACTTGAAATTGGCTGCTTATCTGAGCCAGATTAATCCTTTAGTTAGGGTTTATCGCTGCTCTTTTAAATCAATTCAAGAAAACCCATTTGTAAATTCTCTGTGCGAATTAGGCTTTGCGATCGAGGTTGGCCCTATTGCCCAAGGACTCTTAAAAGCGACGCTGTTCCAACAAACAGAGGAACTTGTTTATGCGATTCTAAACTATCTAGAACGGTTTAATCAGGGGGGAATTTCATCAAGTAAGGAAACGTTGATTCTCTATGACCATTTATCAGTTGTGGACTATCCAAAACAAGAGGATGGCACTATCTTTGGGATGATTCATCCAGAGCTTCAGGATAAGGATTATCAAGCCTTAAACCCAGGAGAGCCAATTTTTATAACATTTGATGATAAAACAATTTTTTATGAGGGTGCATCTACCGTTTGGCCGATTTTTATTAATGAGGCAGCTTATTACGAAAAAGGAATTGCAATGTGTTTTACCCAAAAGCAGCAAATCAATATCTAGGATGTGCAGAAAATTTTTTGTATAATCGCTTTTTATAGGAAGTGATGACATAAATTGAGCATCCAAATCATCAATTACTTCTATATCATCTAGCGCATCGTTAAAACTTAGTGATACGTTTAAATGTGTCTTGGTTATAATATTTTAAATGTGTCTTGGTTATAATATATTGATGACCAGCAATTAAATATCAGGGTAAAAAGTTGTCCGACGGGCTAATTAAGTCGAAATTAAAGGAGCGCTGAAAACCCATTATCTAATTCACCGGGAATATCTTTTAGACAAGCAGAATTTGAAGATAAATATGGGACACTTCCTAGTGTTCAATCTAGGCGATGTTTACAACGAGGTACGCCTACAGAATGCAGCTCTTAAAATCACTCTTAATTTTGAAAATGATCGGATGAGCCGCAAACCTTCTGGCTTGAGATTTTCGCTAAAAGCAGCGCTGAGTTGAAGTACAAACTTGATTGATAAAGCCCAAACCTAACATTCTATTTACGCTTAAAATTGCCCAAATACTTGAACTAATAATGAAAATCAAGCGACAAGGAAACAAACCAATAGCCAGTCTTTCTTTAGACTTGGATAATGTTTGGTCTTTTCTAAAAAATCAGGGCGCTCCGGGTTGGGAGACTTTCCCCTCTTACTTAGATATTGCAGTGCCTCGTTTCTTAGATATTTTTCAGCAATGGGATTTGACAATCACAGTATTCATTGTGGGTCAGGATGCAGCGCTGGAAAAAAACACCAAGGCATTAAAAGCGATCGCGATCGCAGGTCACGAAATTGGCAATCATTCATTCTACCATGATCCTTGGCTACATCTGTATTCAGAGGATGAGATTGAAAAAGAGGTGGCCTTGGCCGAACAACATATCAAGCGCGTCACTCATCAACATCCTATCGGCTTCCGGGGGCCTGGATACAGTTTTTCTCCTGCGGTATTGAAAGTCTTAGCACGACGGGGATACGAATATGATGCTTCGACTTTTCCCACATTTTTGGGGCCCATCGCCCGAGCATATTATTTGATGACTTGTAAACTGAGCAAGGAAGAACGCAAGAAACGTGAAGCCCTGTTTGGCGGTTTCAAAGATGGTTTGCAGCCTCTGAAACCTTACCAGTGGAAGATGGGTAAGGATAGACTCACTGAAATTCCTGTTACCACCATGCCAATTTTCAAGGTGCCAATTCACTTCAGTTACATAATGTATCTGAGTACCTTTTCGTCGGAAGTGGCGTTACTCTACTTGCGAATTGCCCTGTGGCTATGTAAACTTATGCATGTCCAGCCTTCTTTGCTATTCCATCCTACAGACTTTGTAAGTCAAGAGGACGTGCCAGAGCTATCATTCTTCCCTGGAATGAGCCTTCCCACCTACAAAAAGCTGGCAATAGTCAACAAAAGTTTGGAAATTATATCCAGTCAGTTTAATGTTTTGACTGTTGGACAACATGCCAAATCCGTAGCAAGTGGCCGTCAACTGCCTGTATTAGTGCCTCAAAAGAGGTAAAATATGAACTATGCGATTGATAAGTCCAATTTGTATTCTTAATTACAAATAAAATTAACTTTGACCTGTTTTTGAGAATGAGAAACCAGTATTGGCAAAAAGATAAATTTATTTTTATAATATTTACCTATTCTATTCCAATGTCTTTATTAAAAACTTCTGGTGATATCCCTTCCCCAGAGGTTATTTTTTTTAAATGCAATGCCTAATCAGATTTTTTAATCGTTGTCTAAGTTTTGATATCAGCAAGTTATCTTCAAACCAGCTGACATTTGCTAGCAAGTATGTGTAAAGTAATTGAGAGTCAATCACTATATCTAATTTTTGACACATCTATCTATGGTTAGAAAAACCCAACGTCTTTTGCTGCTAGTTGTTTGCTGTAGTATAACTGGTGTAATTTTAGGAGGTACTGCCGGTTGGGCAGAAAGTAGTCTCTGCCTGGAAGACAGTAAGGTTACAAGTGAGTGTTTAATCCAAGATCCGATCCAAAAAACTATCCAAGGAATGAGTACCGGATTGTTAGCTGGGGCTGGGGCCGCTTTCGGTGCTGTATGGCAGTTACGGCATGAAGATTGAGCGTAAACTATTTACCACTAACCCGGTACTCCGGGTTAGATTAGTTTCTGTTGAAGTTGGGCGGTGGATCTTCCTGATTTATGTGGCTTTGGAAGAATACCGATCTATTAATGCACGAGCAAATTTCTGGTGTTGTTCAGCTAGATATTGAGGAGAGATGAACTGAGCATTGCCCATGAAGCGGTACACCCAGCGACAAAACTCCTCCAGCGATCGCTTAGGTAATTTAACAATGTAATCTACGTAAGTAGGTTTGCCATCTTTTCCCTTCGGGCCCAGTTCAATGTTTTGCTTAGGATGTCGCTTCTCGCCCTCTTGGATAAATTCCATAACTTCAGGAAAAAATCGAACTTTCACTTCCACAAGCTCTAGTTCTCCACAAATCTCCCGTCGCTGATCTTGTCTTGAACCCAACTTCAACCCCCAACCTGCCTTTAAGAGCCGATGAGCGATATGCACGCTTTTCCATTGGATATTTAACCCTCGGCCTTTGCTATCCAGCAGCGTTGCTTGCTTCAAATGGATACCGGAAAGATTGATCATCGAAAATTGCCTGGTAAGGTTCGTGAGGATTTATTGAACAAAAATATTCCTCATCAACTTGGCTCGAAGGATCGTTATCATTTGGCTAAAGTGATTAAGGTTGTATATGGATTTCGCTCTGATCGCGGTGCTGTTCACATATCAACCGAGTACACCGCAAACTATATGGATTCAATGCTAGTGCTTCATGCAAGCAAATGGATTTTTGCAGAATTTCTCCGCCTAGTTTGGAATCGAGATCGAAAGGTTGTTGCAGAAACCATTGCCCAAATTGTTCAATTAGAACATTCAGTAATTCATGAATTGGACGGAAAACCTCTAGTTCTGGCAAGGGATATTTATGCAACGGATGAAGTTCTGTTGCTGCTGTATCATGCCGCCAATAATCGTTTGAGTCGGGCTGAACTACGTGAACATGCTACCAGCCAGAACCCTCAAAACGTTAATGTTGCTATATCTAGGCTAATCAAAAGTAAGGATATTCGACCTGTTGCAAAGGATGAAGTTGCTCTGACTCCTAATGGTCAAAAACGAATCCTTGAGCAGGTATTGCCTAAGCTCGTTCCCCAAAAATAGAATTCCTAGTTCAATTGCAGGGTACGCATTTATCAAATACCGTCTAAATCATAGCGAAGGTGACAAATGATGCAACAAAGTGAAGATTTCTTAAAGTAGTTGAGAGTTAATACAGATGGAACTCAGCTACCAGTTACTCTATCTTTTAAGGATAAATAAGCTACTTTACAAGCGATCGCACACTAATGGACGACAGCAAGGCATTGTTTGACTACTGGCATGACCAAGTTCGGTTGAAAAATTCTGAGTTAATTGCAGATCCTGGACACGTCAAAACCCAGGATCTACGCCATGATTGTACCAACTACGATGAACTTTGGCGTAGCCCTGAAGTTCAACAACTAGGAGAACCAGATCGTAGCAGGGTTATTGCTATTATTAAGTATGAATGTACAGCTAAAGTTCTACAGAATCGGGCTGGTCGTCTTCGCGATCGCGCTAATGAGCTTGAAGTAGCTTGTCATGAACAAGATCAACAAAAATCCAAGCTCCTAAGTCTGATCAAAGCATTACAAGAGAAACTGTTTGGCAAAGACAAAGAAATTAAGAGATTAGAAGCACGAATTGCCTCGCTAGAAGCGGAAAATGAAGCCTTTCGATCGGAAGCTGAGAATAGTAAAGCTCAGGTGGAATTGGTTAAAGAACTAGAGCAGCTTAAAAAGAAATACAATGAAGTTGAGAAGCGAAGACAGGAATTAGCTCAAAATAATAAGAGTTTAGGTGGAAGAGTTGCCCATACCAAAAGATATAAGCAGCAAAGAGATGAAGCAATAGCTTTAGTTGAACAGCAAAAACAGCAAATTGCTACATTATTTCAAGAGAGTCAGCGTCTTCGTGAAGAGAATGAAAAACTTTATCAAAAATTAAAATAAGCGGATCGATAAAATGCTCTAAATTGGGGACGCTCGATAGTAATCATGAAACTTCAAGAGTTAAAAGCTAAAGTCTATGAGTTAGCTGGAGTAAATAATACCAAACAACTCAAGGCAAAAATTCAGGAGATTAAGACGTTAGATATGCGTCTTAAAACCTCCTGGGAAAAAACTATTGCTATTCTTCAAAAACCGCAAACTGAGCTTGAGGAGTGGTTGGAAAATCCACCTGAAGAATACAAACATATTTTTTATGAAATTACTGAAGCCTCTCAAAAATATGATCAGAAATCAGCACAGACGAAACAGTTAGCACAAGAGGTATTGTCAGTAGCGAATAATCTTGAAGGACTAGCAGAGGAATGTCAAGACGAAGCAGATAAAATCAAGCAAGAAATTGAAATAACTAGACGGATTTCAAAACAAGCCAGACTGAACTAGTTTTCCCGGATTTCTCACAAGTGAGAAAAAATCATTGAGGTGAGCAAAACTTAGGGTAAGTTATTTTATACAATACCAAACTAGATTCAAAAACAGAGTATGGCGACGTAGAAACCGAAATAATAAAGATAAATAAGATACAGATAAAATAACAACTACTGAAGCAAACATCATTGAAACCAATTATAGAGAATAATCACAAATAAAGTAACTTTAGCCTCTTTGTGCGAGATAATAAATATAAAATATGGCGATCGCAATCGATTTTGGTACTAGCAACACAGTCATTGCTCGTTGGAACCCCGTAACCCAACAGCCAGAAACCCTGAATCTACCAGGTTTATCAATTACACAAAGTCTCAATCCACCACTGATTCCCAGCTTGGTTTATGTTGAAGACGCCACAAAAAATCAAGTCTTAGTAGGGCAACAAGTTCGCGATCGCGGTCTTGACCTCAAAGGCGACACTAGATTTTTCCGCAGCTTCAAACGCGGTATCGGTGCAGATATCCAAGGTTTCTTACCCGAATTAGATGGGCAACTTGTCACCTTTGAGCAAGTAGGGCAATGGTTCCTCACCAAAGTAATTGAAGAACTAGCTCCCCTGCAAGGTGGGTTAGATTCTCTAGTGTTAACCGTACCCGTAGACAGTTTTGAAGCCTATCGTCACTGGTTGGGGAAAGTTTGCCAAGCCCTTCCCGTTGAACAGGTGCGGATGCTGGATGAACCCACAGCCGCCGCCTTAGCTTATGGCTTGGCAGATCAAGAAATTCTCTTGGTGATTGACTTTGGCGGGGGCACTTTGGATTTGTCCCTTGTCCGGTTGGATCAAGGCGTGCAAGCAACCACAAAACCGCTTGGATTTATCCTCAAGTGGGGTAATAAGTCCCTGGCTGAAGATTCAAAACAAAAAGTTAAAACAGCCCGTGTCTTGGCGAAAGCTGGGCAGAATTTAGGCGGTACTGATATTGATAATTGGTTAGTAGATTACTTTGCCAAAACTCAAGAACTGGCGGTAAGTCCGTTGACAACAAGATTGGCAGAACGGGTAAAAATTCAGCTATCTAGCCAAAACCAAGCTAGTGAAGTTTATTTTGATGATGAGACATTTGAAAGCTATGAACTGGAATTAAACCGCGACACTTTTGAAAATATCCTCAAAGAACATGCATTTTTTGAGTTACTAGATGAGTCGATGACGACACTGTTGCAGCAAGCAAGACGCCAAGGAATAGAACTTCCAGATATTAATGCAGTTTTGTTAGTTGGTGGGACAGTACAATTACCAGCAGTGCAGACATGGATAAAACAGTATTTTGAGCCAGCAAAAATCCGTTGCGAACGTCCTTTTGAAGCGATCGCTCAAGGTGCATTACAGCTAGCACAAGGGATACAAATTAAAGACTTTCTCTACCATAGTTATGGTATCCGCTACTGGGATCGCCGCAATCAGCGTCACAAATGGCATTCTTTAATTAAAGCTGGACAGGCATACCCGATGAGTCAGCCAGTGGAATTAGTCTTAGGCGCTTCTGTGGAAAATCAGCCCAGCATTGAACTAATTATGGGAGAATTGGGAGCAGATACAGGTAATACCGAAGTTTATTTTGATGGCGATCGCTTAATTACTCGCCGTATGGACAATAGTGAAACCAGTGTCAAACCCCTCAACGAGCAAGAAGGCGCGAGGACAATTGCCCAACTGACACCAGCCGGATATCCTGGAAGCGATCGCATCAAAATTCTCTTTCAAGTTGATGAGCAACGCTTTTTGCGAATCACTGTTGAGGACTTGTTAACGAATGATACGCTGTTGGAAAATCAACTTGTGGCACAGTTGAGTTAATTAATTAAAAGGATTTAAAAGTGGGATACCGCAACCGTCGAAATCCCGGATGTTGCGCGTTACTAAAGTCAATTGATAAATTTGAGCAGTAGCAGCAATCATCATATTTGCTTGGGTGTGTGTCTTCCCACTTAATCTTAGTTGACCTCGCAATTCACCGGAGCGCTTGGCAATTTCAATGGTGATAGGCAATACTTGACAGTTATTTTCCAAAAAGTTCTCGAACCATATTTGAATTCTAGGGTTAGGCTTGGATGTCAGTCCGTAAAATATTTCTTCAACGGTGATTGCACTCAGAATTATTGAGGAAACTCTTTCTACCCATTTCAGTACACCAGAGTTAGGTTGCAGTTTTACTAATTCGCTGATAATGTTAGTGTCACAGAGAAAAGTCATCGATAGCATCAGCAAAAGGGTTTGGACGGTCTTGGCAAGAGGGTACTTCGAGGATATAATCTTCCTCAGTCGCTATCTGGCGTAATTCTCTGAAAGCATCAGCTAAAGAAATCTTTTCGCGCTGCTTGCGCCACGTCAAAAATTCTTCAAACATCTCAGCTTCGACAACAACAGCCAAGCCACCAGTTGATTTCTGTTGTATATGAGTTGCGGTTCTTTAGTTACGGCATGAATCAGTTCGGAGAACCTCTGTTTCGCTTCTGCAATTCTCCAGTTCATTCTCCTACCTCTTTTATTCATAATCATGTCTATTATAGACATGATTTATACCTATAATTTGGTTTTCGCCAGAAAGCGATGTCTACGATGGTCACTGACTTGTACTGAGCATCTCGACTTACTTCGACTACACTCAGTACAAGTCGCTCGATGGAACCGCAGTCGAAGTAGCTTTGTCGTACTACTTCGTGGATTTTGCTACGCGCAGCGTCTCGTAGAGAAGTGCGGGCTATTCGGCGTCGCACTTTAGAACTTACTTCTAAGGGTAAGTAGTTGAGTAGTTGAGTAGCTCATAGCTCCTAAATCCCTCGAAGATGTGTTTTTAGTCTATCAGTGATGTAGGGTACATTACACTCGGCAATTCTCACCTGAATTTATAGACAGGTAAGAATTGCCGCAATGATTAATTCATCCTCACCATAATTCGTAATTGAAACTTTTAATTACGAATTACAAATTATTTCCGCACCACTACTAAAGTTCCATTGCTAGCCCAGTTATAAAGATTGCGAGCTTGCTTAACAGGTAAATTTACGCAACCGTGGCTGACTGGAGTGCCAAAACGATTGTGCCAGTAAGCACCGTGGATGGCATAGCCTCTGTAGAAATACATTGTGTAAGGAACATCAGGAATATTGTAGTCCCTGCCTCGCATCCGATGAGTGCGATACTTAGAATTAATCCGAAATCTACCTATGGGTGTGGGGGTCGATCGCTTGCCTCCAGAAATGCGGTATGAATAAACAAGTCTTTTACCTTCCCATGCACGTAAGCGTTGCTCTGACAAGTCAATTTCAATCCAGCGAGATTGGGATGTTTGCCTGATATTAGATGCAGTGATGCCGTTTTCATCCAGTGACGCGGCTGTTGCTGTAGTAAAGTTGGGTGTACCTGCTAAAGGTGATGACCAAGAAAATAGAGTTGCCCCCATCAGCGCCACACCTGTACAAAAAGTTCCTAAAAAACGAATTCTACCACTGCCAATCCAAGATTGCATTATGCCTTACCTTCTAAACTACGCAAAAATTATGAAGTGAAGTAATTTTCTGGAAACTACAAATTTCCAGATAGACTACTCGCTTCCTGTTGAGGATTTACGCAATTCATCCGCTAATGCTTTCAAAACAAGTCCTAAGCTAATCTGCATCTAATTTGAACATTTGTCATTTGTCCTTAATTAAATGATGAGTTCTAACTAATGACTAATGATCAATGACTAATTACAAAGGACACTTTTACAAAAAATCTGTCATTTAAATGCTTAAATACAAACTTTCCCCAAATTTATATTTGCATTTTTAATTTCACACAGTAATTGTCAGGATTTACGCTTATTATTTTGGGCAAATCGTTAAATGCCCTCTTCTGTATTTTATTTCAAATTCAGTAATTCCGACTCCGAAGATTCCCAGCATAAAATATTGCTGGGAATCACTCAATTGTCTTGATTTGTTGTTATTAATGATTTTATCTAAATTGCCTTTTGGTTGCTTCACCTACTATTTCTGGATAACTACTGGTGTCCCTACTGATGCCCACTCGAATAGCCATTTAGCATGTTTAGGTGCGAGATTCACACAGCCGTGGCTAACTGGAGTGCCAAACCTTTTATGCCAGTAAGCACCGTGAATACCGTAATTCCCTTGGTAAAACATCGCATAAGGAACGTTGGGAACATTGTAGTTTTCTCCCTGCATCCGCGTAGTTTTAAACTTGGATTGAATTTTAAAAGTACCAACAAGAGTGGGAGTAGCTTTTTTGCCAGAAGAAATGGCACTGCCATAAACTACTCTGTCACCTTCCCAAGCTATTAACCGTTGCTTTGAAAGATCAATTTGAATCCAGCGCTGATCTGATTGTTGTAATGTCTGGATTTTTTGTGCAATCACTTGATCTTTGGTACTCGCCCAAACCTCACTCGTTCCAGTAGTAGTAAAAACACTTAAGGACAGTGCTGTACCAGTAAGGAGTATTTTTAAGTAACGCACCCAGTCAGGATACAGTTTTTTCATTTTAGATACACTCACACTCAAATTATCGGGTCTTGAGAAACTTATCAGTTTTTACTTTTGTTTCCCTATCTATTACTTTAATGGACGTGAACTTTTGATGATTTGATTCTAAGTTAACTTAACTGTTGTATCAGCTTTCTTGCCCCAGATGCGATCGCTGCCCAATTCCCCTCTGTGACAAGCTTTTTAGGAAATAATTCCCCGCTCAAACCTACAGCGATCGCTCCGGCTTGCAAAAATTCTTTGGCATTTTCTAAAGTGACACCGCCAGTAGGAATTAAGGGAATCTGACCTAGTGGCCCTTGCAAACTTTTAATATAATCAGCCCCTCCCACTGCTTGCACGGGAAATACTTTTACACAACTAGCGCCCTGACTCCAGGCGGTAATAATTTCTGTAGGAGTCATAGCTCCTGGGATAATAGGCACATCTTTTTTTTGTGCTGCTTGAATCATTGCCAAATCAACGTGGGGTGTGAAAAGAAATTGCGCTCCAGATGCGATCGCTTCTTCTAGCTGTTGCACATTGAATAGCGTACCAGTGCCAATGGTACAGGCTGGTAATTCCGAACGTAGTCGAGTGATTAATTCCCCAGCGCGATCGCTATTCCAGGTAATCTCAATTAACTGCATTCCCCCAGATGCTATAGCCATTGCCATTTGCTGTCCCACTTCGATTTTTGGGGCCCGGATGACTGCGATCGCTCGATGTTTTTGCAATTGTGATAACCAAATTTGATTAGGCATTTTGACTGGAAATTAGGGATTGGGGACTTGTACTGACCGCAGTCGTTCGCGTAGCGTCCCCTAGAGAAGGGAGCCGAAGTATTAAGGATTATGGATTATAGATTGGGCGAATATCAAGCAAATTTTCCCACTCACCAGTCCTCATTCCCCAATAAAAGCGTGACATAGTAACAGCGATCAGCTCTCAAGCTTGCTTCTTGTATCAAATTATGAGATATTATAAATAACACTAAGTCTATCGAATTACCGTATTTTTAAATTAAGTACCTCAGCCTTTGGAACTAAAGGAGTAATTAAAATGACAATTTCACGACAAAACCCAGCAGGATATTTACCAATTACCATTTATGATTCCAAAAGCATGGAAATAGGCAGTCTGTGGAAGCTTGTCCGACTAGGTGCAGTACAAATAAATGGATTTTGGTGGCGTACTAAGTCATACGGAACGATTCTAGGGGTTATGTTGCTAACCTTAGTCAGTCTGATTTTCCTAAGTATGCATTGGTCTTATCGCCGACTGTTCCCATTTTTCAGCCATTGAGTCATTAGATATAGGAGTGAAAAAGAATTGTTTTGACGTAGCATTGCTACGTCTCTACAAGGGTTCTGGGTAACGCATATTTAATTTCTGGAGATGTCTATTGACTAAACTCGTCCTATACATCGCCTAATTTTGCTTCCTTTACATTACTTTAGAGACAGTCATTAAAAACTCAGCTTAATTCTTCTAGTAGAGGAGAGAGCTACTTAAAAATGCATATACTGCAATTACCAAGCAATAGTTTGATAAGCGCCTAGTTAAAGACCAACTAGGAGCTTTTTTTTAATTGATTATCTAGGTCAATGGGGGCACATATAGCAATCCGATTTGATTTCTGAATTACTCGTAGAGACTGGGGGCTGGGGACTCAATACTTGGGACTGGGAAGAAGGAATAAAGGTGTACTGAGTTTTTTTCACGCAATCAAATATGAGTCCTATATCAAAAAACTTAGTTCCAATTAAACTCTTCCTTATGATTATTAATGATTAATTCTGATGGTAGATAGAACAATAGATAAATATTGATAATATGTATTTGTCGAGTAAAAAACGTTTACCAAATTAATAACAATGAATATTCTTGCTTGGATTGTTTTAGGTCTAATTGCTGGTGCGATCGCTAAGGCTATCTACCCCGGTCATCAAGGTGGTGGAATTCTGGGAACAATCTTACTAGGAATCATCGGTGCTTTTGTTGGCGGTAGCTTAGGCGTATTCTTCACTACACGAACATTAGCTTTAGCTGCCCCTAGTCTTAGCATTCCTGGTATTGCGCTAGCAGTTCTTGGTGCAATTGTTGCGGTTTTCCTGTGGAACTTAATAACCCGTAGCAGTGCTGTATAAAAGCAAGTTGAGTAGAATGAGTGGGGGGAATTTAGGAAATTCATTTAACTATTGTAAATTAAATCAGAAAAATAGCGCCAGCCTGTGATTAAGGTGGCGCTATTTTTTTGATTAAGGATAATCGGAAACTGCGTACTTCTAAGCTTGTAGTTGTAGGCTTTGGCGCAGACGAGGTATTCTTTTTGATCAATTTTCTTAGAATCTGTTAGGGTGCATTATGGACTAATGTTCATAACGCACCGAAAATCTAAGATGGTGCGTTAGCTTACGGCATAACACACCCTACAGCTTATATTCCGCAGGTTGGCGATCGCTAAGGATTGTTTGTAAAAATTTGATCCGAGTAAGGATGTTGTTTAGTTTACAGCAGCACTGACTAAACCATTGTGCCTGAGCAAAGCGATCGTACTTGGTTCACGACCCCGGAAAGTTTTAAACACCTCCATTGGATGTTGACCACCACCAAGTGCTAGCACCGTATCCCGATAACGCCGACCTGTAGCTTTTATAGCCTCTTCATCTTCTAGCCCAGCTTCTTCAAAAGCGGCAAAAGCATCAGCACTTAGTACCTCGGCCCACTTGTAACTGTAATAGCCTGCTGCATAACCACCCTCAAAAATATGTCCAAAAGCACATAAAATTGCATCTTCTGGAAGTGGCGGTAAAACGCTAGTAGTCTTGGCTATGCGATGACGCACATCTGAGGGAGTTTCATTACTACCAGGGTGATAGCGGAAATGTAGTTCTAAATCAAGACTGCTCAGGTGGATTTGCCGCAACGTGGCAGTACCACTCATATAATTACGTGCCGCTAGCAGCTTTTGATAATAATGCTCCGGTAGGGCTTCACCAGTTTCGTAATGCTTCGCCATTCCAAAGAAAGTAGGTCGCTCATAACACCAGTTTTCCATAAACTGACTAGGTAATTCCACTGCATCCCACTCCACGTTATTGATACCTGCGGCTCCGGTATAGTCAACCTTGGTGAGCATGTGGTGCAATCCATGACCAAACTCGTGGAACAAAGTCTCTACTTCATAGAAAGTCATCAAACTAGGTTTACCATCTATGGGAGGGCTTTGATTACACACTAAATAAGCTACAGGTAAGCGGATAGCAGTCACACCATTTTCAGTGATTTTGCCCCGATTGATGCACACATCCATCCAAGCACCACCGCGTTTTTCTGCTGGACGGCTGTAAGGGTCTAAGTAGAAGTACGCTATGGGAGAACCAGTTTCGTCAGCAATTTGGAAATAACGGACATCTTCATGCCATACTGGCGCTTGACCATCGGCAGAGGTGACAGTGACGCCAAACAGCCGCTTGACTAGTCCAAATAAGCCGTCTAACACTTGGGGAAGAGGGAAGTAGGGACGCAATTCTTCAGAGGTAAAGGCAAATTTTGCTTCTCGTTGGCGTTCTGCCCAAAAGCTGATATCCCAGTGTTTTAAATCCTCAGCTTCTGCTGCTTTCTGTGCTGCTGCAAAAGCTTTGAGTTCTGCCAAGTCTTTGACAGCAGCATCATAACTAGCGCGGCGTAGTTCTTCTAATAGGGCGTTGACTGCCTCCACATTGGGAGCCATTTTACTAGCCAGGCTCAATTGGGCAAAACTTTTAAAGCCTAGTATCTCTGCGAGTTCTTGGCGTAACTTCAAAATGCGCTCAATTAAGGGATTGTTATCCAAATCGCCAGCAGAAGCGCGGGTGATATGAGCTTTGTAGAGCTTTTCACGCAAATCTCGACGGGTGCTGTGCTGCATGAAAGGGCCATAACTGGGGAAGTCCAAAGTAATCCGCCAGGGGCCATTTTCTGGTGTGGCATCGCTTTTGCCAGCTGCACGAGCCGCTTGGGCTGCTAAACTCACTAAGCTTGGTGGTAAACCGTCAATTTCCGCTTGTGTTGTTAGGGTTAAGCTGAAGGCTTTAGTGGCATCAAGTACATGGTTAGAGAATTTGGTAGAAAGTTCTGCTAACTCCATTTGTATAGCGTTAAAACGCTCTCTTGCCTCTCCTTCTAAGCCAACACCAGAAAGTTCTGCATCTCGGATGGCGGCTTCTACAATGCGCTGTTGGGCTAATTCTAAAGTTACCCAACTATCACTGCTACGGAGTGCTTTAAAAGCATTATAGATAGGTTTACTTTGACCGAGCTTGTTGATAAATTGTACAACTAATGGCTGTACGATTTCATGAGCTTCGCGCAGTTCCGGGCTATTTTTAACACCCATTAAATGATTCACCACCCCCCAACTCCAGGTAAGCCGTTCAGTCAGCTTTTCTAAGGGTTCTACTAAACCACTCCAAGTAGGCTGTACATTAGCCTCTAAGGTGGCAAGCTGCTGGTCAAGTTCTGCCAGCAACTCATTGAAGGCTGGTACTACTCGTTCTGGTTTAATCTCTGCAAAGGCAGGTAAACCAGTGCCTTGGAGTAAGGGATTGTCGGAAATAATGGTACTTGCACTCATGGTTTTGTGTGAACTGTGAAGGAATAAAAATCATTGTTGATTTTTATATATATATCTTCTAATGTAGCGATCGCTGTGCTAATTATTCTTGCCATTCTGACAAAAAGGCAAAAAAAGCGATAATTATTCAGAAAATTATCCTAATACAGCTATTTTGTTTGCTTTGTGAACAATATCTGACGGCGTGACAGTTACAGAAATATCAGAGCGATCGCCATTCACGTAGTGGACGCACCATCGCAGAGTGCATTCACCAACCTCAACTTGACCAAAGGCGATCGCAAAAAGACATCATTAATGTACTATGTCAAACAGGTAGCGCGTCCTCCAGCATCGGCGTTATCCTGAAAGCGCAGTTTCAGTTCAAGAATCCCACGCTTTCAAGGCGTGAGAGTGTCCAAATTAACTGAGTGCGATCAAGCGTCCTTCCCGAACCGAAAAAGGAAGCTCTATATTTATGATTTTATTTGGCAACTCATCTTTTTACTCGTAAAATCGAAAACAAGATCAAGCTCAGTAGAAAAGAGTCCCTAAATTAATGAGTACGTTAATCAGCCAGGGTGGAAGAGCTATCACTAAATTTCAGGTGGTAGACCGGATAAATGATATCGTTTGGCAAGCTCACCAAGGTAGCGTTGCTGCGATTATTCAGCTATTGAACGAAAAGCTAGCCAAGTCTGGTGTCAGAACTAGAGCCATTTTTTCTGATGGTGTCTTACAACTTCTGTGCGAGGCGGCTAGGATAGAGCAACTTGAGCAATCTCCCCTCGTAGAACAAATCCAGCAAATTCTTGATTCCATCGCCCCGCGTTACATTCGGCGAGTCAATATCAACAGTCGGATTGTTCGGGAACAACAATTACTGTGGTTAAAGGAAATACATAGCGATCGCGACAACCAATTGCTTTGGTCACAGGAAATTACGTTAATTCAGCCTAATATTGTAAAGCAATTAATTACAGATTTCACAGAAGCTCAAGCTGAACTAGGAAAGCCAAATTTTCCTAGAACTCAAGTCTCTCGTCCTTTAGTACTTATTAACAAAGAAAAACACAAAAATAAGTCGAAAACAAAGATAATAGCCGCGGCTGGTTTATGCTCACTTTTTTTGCTTAGTTGGGTTGTTTATGCCCAGTTAGGTAATAACCTGATAAACCTAATGCAATTACAAACTTCTAAATCTGTAACTCCAGAAAATACGAGCGATCGGAAAGTTCAAACACCACTTAGTCTTGCTAAGAATAACCTTTCTGACCCGTCTGATGACCAATTTGCCATAGCCGTGCGAATTGCCAATCAAGCTTCTGCATCTGGTAAAACAGCTACAGTCTCAACTCAATGGTTAGATATAGCTGCTAAGTGGCAACGGGCTTCAGATTTAATGAGTACGGTGCCAAAAAAACACAGCCGTTATCAGGAAGCCAAGATTCGTACTCAACTTTATAAAAAATACAGTGAGGCGGCGCAGAAAGAAGCAGATAAGAGTAAATCTTAGTTTTTTGTTATTAGAAAACTTCGATTACTGAGCGGGCACAATTCAGTAGACAATGATTTTTACTTAAAATCTATTATCACATATTGTATACATCATAACTGGTGGCTCAAAATTTTGATTTTTGTACTAAATACTGTTGGGGACAATTAGAAAAAAATCGACCTTATTGTGTTGTCAATAAGGTCAATTTAATCAAGAAAATTGATTCGTGGAGTCAATCTAAAATCCAAAATCCAAAATCCAAAATCTGTATGTCCCCTAACTCAGGAGTTCTCCTGTTTCTTGCAGGGAGTGCAAGCGGCGGTAAATACCTTCGTGACGCAAAAGTTCATCGTGGCTACCCACTTCTACAATCTTTCCTTGCTCCAGAACTACAATTTTATCGGCTTCCCGCACTGTACTTAAACGGTGGGCAATAACAATGGTGGTGCAAGTGCCTTGAATCGATCGCATCGCTAGCTGAATCGAACGCTCGGACTCATAATCTAAACTAGAGGTAGCTTCGTCAAAAATCAGTACGTCTGGTTCCACTAACAACGCCCTAGCAATTCCTAACCGTTGTCTTTGTCCTCCAGATAGCCTGACACCTCGTTCTCCCACGACGGTGTAATAACCTTTGGGTAAGTGCTGCACTACTTCATCGACTCTGGCAATTCTACAGGCTTCTTGAACCTGCTCCAAACTAGCGTTCGGTCTGCCGTAGGTAAGGTTATCCAATATAGTACCGTTGAAAACGTCTACTTCTTGGTGAACGATCGCTAATCTTCGTCTATACTTACCTACATCCAAAGTGCGAATATCTTGACCATCAATCAGGATTTGACCTTCTTGAGGTTCAAAATATCGCAACAGCAATTTCACTAAAGTAGACTTACCAGAACCGGAACGCCCCACTAATGCCACTGTTTGGTATGGCTCAATCAACAAGTTGATATCTTGCAAAACTTGACGGTTGGAATCATATCCAAAACTGAGGTGCGACAACTCAAGTTTTCCGGTAAATTTATAAGGTGATTCTGTCTGGTTACTCTCTTCTAAAAGACTAGCTGAATCAGATGGAGTTGGCTCTTGCAGAAATTCGTGAAACCGCAGCATAGAAGAATAACGACGGGCGAAAACTTCTGCCAAGTTACTAATTGGTTCTAATTCGGCATAAGCCATGCTAGAAAGAGTTAAAGTCATGACAAAGTGACCAAGAGAAATTTTCCCATTTACTGTTGCTGCTAAAGTCAAACCCAGAATTGCAAACACACAAAACTGAATTACAATTCTTTGCCAAGTACCCAGTTTCACATAACCTTTGTGGATGCGATAATCAAGCACCATTAGTTCACGATTTAAACGTTGCTTTTGGCGTTTCAGTTCCTTAGCTTCTGTAGCAAATGCTTTCACCGTTTTGATATTGGTGATTAATTCAGAAGTGCGGCTTTCGGTGTCACCTCCATATTTATCCAGACGACTTTCATACCCAATTAGTTGTTGTAAATTATTCAAGCTGAAGCTGAGAATAATTACAAAAGAAATTAGATATAAAATTGCAATCCGCCACTCAATGAACAAGATAAACACAAAAATTCCCAATACACGAGCCAGTTTAGGAATCAACTGTCCGGCAACTTCAGGGTAACTAAAAGTGTGGTTCTCAACGCCTCTAGCTACTTTTCCAGCGATGCGTCCGGGGTTATTTTCGTCATAAAATTCCAGTGGGAGAGTAAGAATTTTGGCGATCGCCGCTTCGGTTTTATCTCGACGCGACTTGAAAGCTATATCCCAGTGAAACCAACCAGTCAACCAAGGTTGTGTCGGTGCTCTCACTACAGTGACAATGAATATTAAACCCAGTAATACTCCTAAAGATAGAGTTTTATTAATTGGGTAATTGGTGATGTCAGAAAAACTTGCGATCGCACTTTGAAGTGGTTTATCCAAAGGTTGATTAGACAAAACGTTTAAAATCTGCCCGATCGCGTAAGGTACCACTAAATCAATAACTTCGTAAATGCTAGATGCTGTAATACTAAAAACACTCTGCTTCCAGTAAGAGCGAAAGTAATTGACGATATCTCGAAATTTTGCCATGATGCACACTGTCCAAGGGCGCGATCGTAAACTTGGAATTTACATATTACAAATGTATTACAAAGCAGTCAAGGGCTACAGATTTAAATCACTCCTTTGGAGTAGTAGGCATTTGTGCAGGGATAAATTCTAGGCGATAGCGATAGAGGGAAACTGGTCGAGAACCAGCTTTAAAGTAATCTGGATCTTGGGGTGAAAGATAGACAGCAGTAACTTGATCTGCCTCAATTGCCGGATTAGCTGTTGGAAGTTTATGATAAGCGGTGGTAGATTCTACAGAGTTTAAATAGGGGCGTGAACCGCCTTTAAATAGTTGTTGAAACACTTCTGTAGTGATGAACTTGCCATCAGGGGTAGTTTCTGTAGCCCGTGCAGTCACAATGGAAACTAGTTGGCGACTGCTACGCAAGAACGTAATCTGACGATTAGGTGAATCTGGATCTACTTTGACTAATAATACTGCTTCATCCCCTAAATAAGCTCTTGCCAAATTCAAGCTATTAAACGCTCTATCTGCTACTAAAATTGGGGATTTTTTATCTATCTGAGGTATTATCTTTAACGCCGAAAGATATGGTTGCTCTTTGACAAATCTGACTACAAAACTCACAGGCTGATTTAATTGTCGGCGATTACCTTCAAATCCTGGAGTTACGATTTCTGGTGCTAAAGGTGCAGCTAAATCTACCAAAGTACTTGTAACTTGCCAAGTACCAGCCATCCATTCAGGGTAAACCAAATCACCCGAAGCCGGTTGTACTGAAGTTAATTTTTCCCATTGAGGAAAATTTGCTAACCGTTCAGACAACTCTCCTGCAAAAGCTTCACCACCCCACAGAAGGAATAAAAACAGCAAGCAAAAACTCCAAATTCCCTTGATTGTAAGCATTAGTAGTTTTATATTTAACGTTTATTATTTCTCGATTAAAAATTAAGTAAGTTTGTGTAAAAAATTAAAACTTTGTAGTAAAATATTTGACCTTACAATCCCAAATTATGGTTATAGCATGACATTGGCACTAGGCATGATTGAAGTTTATGGCGTTCCTACAGCAGTGGAAGTGGCAGATGCTATGTGTAAAGCTGCCCGTGTAACCCTTGTTGGTTATGAAAATACTGACTTGGGACGAATTACCGTGTTAATTCGGGGGGTTGTGGGCGAGGTAAATGTGGCGGTGACAGCAGGACTAAAGGCGGTGCTGAGAGTTAACGGTGGTGAGGTGCTTTCTTCTCATATTATTCCCCGCCCCCACGAGAATTTAGAATATATTTTACCGATTTATCGCAGCGTTAATGTGGAGCAGTTCAGTGCAGATATCCGATTTCCTCCACCCCTATCAGTTTAGCTGTATTAAATTTCTGCTGGTAAAGGTTGCCAAGTTTCCCCATACTGCTCCCGTAAAGCTTGCCAAGCTTCCACCTGACCTGGTTCATATTCGCCAGGTTTACCCCATTGCAAAAAGAGGCTTAAAGCAGGCTCTTGTTTATCATCTAAAAATCGAATAGCATAGGTTGTAAAATTACCCCTCTTCGCTTCACCTGTTTCAAATTTGACCTGAGTGATTTTGTCCATATTCAAGTGAAACTCAAAGCCTTCAGTATGCATATTCGCGTACTTACCTTTAGGCAATTCTGCATAAAATAACTTTTCTATTTTGCCTCGTGCTTCTAATACAGCAGCACTGCTAGTAACAATTAAACGCAAAGTTCCTAAAGTCTCACAAGCTGCTAAAAATTCTTTCAAAGTAGTACTCATAAATTGCTATCCTTTCTCAGTTTTTTGACAAATGACTAATGACAAATGACTATTTTTCGTATTGTTCATAAGCGGCGACAATGCGCTGAACTAGAGGATGGCGCACGACATCCTTTTGGGAAAATTCGCAAAAAGCAATGCCTTCAACGTGTTTTAAAATTTGTAAAGCCACTCCTAAACCCGATTGTTGGTGAAGTGGTAAATCTGTTTGTGTCATGTCGCCTGTAATTACCATCCGAGAACGGAAGCCCAAACGAGTCAAAACCATTTTCATCTGAGCAGGTGTAGTATTTTGTGCTTCATCCACAATTACAAAGGCGTTATTGAGGGTGCGTCCCCGCATATAGGCGAGTGGTGCGACTTCAATCACACCGCGTTCCATTAAACTTGGTATTTTTTCTGGATCGATGAATTCATAAATAGCATCGTAAAGTGGGCGAAGATAGGGATTAACTTTCTGCTGTAAGTCTCCAGGTAAAAAACCGAGTTTTTCACCGGCTTCGACGGCAGGGCGAGTTAAAATTAGCTTTTCAAACTGGTTAGCAAGAAGTGCTTGCACAGCGACAACAACAGCGAGATAAGTTTTGCCGGTACCAGCAGGCCCGATACCAAAGGTGAGATCATGTCTACGAAGTGCGTCGATATATTGACGCTGGCGAAAGGTTTTGGCACGGACTTCTTCACCCCGGCGACTTTTGGCAAGGACATCTCGCTGTAAATCTTGCAGTTCCCTTTGCCGATCGCTATCTATGGCTTGACGAGCTGTTAAAATATCGGCACTGGAAATAGTATTGCCTTTAATCCAGAGGTCTTCAAGCGATCGCACTAATCGAGAAGCCAGATCAATTTGCCCTTCGTTACCAGAAATCAGTAATTCCTGTCCGCGTAGCACTAAAGTGGCTCCTGTTTGCCGAGATAGGATTTTGAGATTTTCTTCTGCATCTCCCGCAAGAGCGATCGCACTGGGAATATTGGGCAGCTGAATTGTTAAGGCACCTGCCATAAAATTTCTAAATTGGTGAGGATCTGTGTTTGACAAAGGTTAATGTTTTTTCGCCCTTGGCGAAATTACGCTTTTATTACTTACATTTTGGAAAAATTTTTGCAACAAATGAATTGTCGTAGGGGCATAAAACTGTACGCCCCTACTGGTCAAAAAAAGGAAAAGGGGCAGGGGGTGGAATCCCCATACATGAATGTAGAGCTGCTGAAAGTAAGGACGTATTATTTCTCGTGTTACACATCTCGAAATAAATACTTTTACTTTTGGGCATAAATAAATTTAGTTGCTCTCTAACGTTTGTGGCAGTGTATTTCAGTATCTTTCTCCCTGCCCCCTCTCCCCCAATCCCCACTGCGTGGGGGCCCCTTTCCCCCTGCTCCCCTGCCTCTTCGCTGAAGAGTTCAAAAAAAGATCCAAAAATCTTTTTGCTACTTTCCATCTTTACAAAAATTCTGAGCGGAGGTAACTACAACCGCTCAGACTTGCTCTCTAGTTTCAACCTAGCGGAGGCGGGGTTTAACAATGGGTTTAGGCCCATCATTTCCACGCGGTTCTCTCCTAGTCGGCGGTGGCGATCGCTCTTCTGTCTCTTCATCAAAAGACATACCCTCGCGACCCGGCGTAGTGCTGCCGTAGATATCCAGGTATACTGATTGCCCAGCAGCAGCAGCGGCGGCGGCGGCAATTACTGTACGAATTGCCTGAATATTGCGTCCCCCTCGACCAAACACTTTCCCTTTATCCGTGCTTTCAAAGGCGATGCGAATCCAAGCCCGGTTGAGGCCCTGAGAAATTTCACAATCGACGCTTAAAGTCTCTGGAGATTCCAAAAACGGCTGCACTAAAAACCGAACCAGCCCAACATAGTTGGGACTAGCTGTTGGGGATATTGTTTCGGAATTATGATGCGGCTGTAGCTGTGGCACTGACCTGTTCAAAAACATTGGCTTTTACTAAAATGCGACGGACGGTGTCAGTGGGTTGAGCGCCTTGTTGTAGTCGCTTGACGATGCCGGGAACGTCTAGTCGCACTTCATCAGTTCTGGGGTTGTAGAATCCCAACTCTTCTAGGGGACGACCATCGCGGCGAGCGAGGTTGTTAATGGCGATAATGCGGTAACTTGCTTCCCGCTTTTTACCGTATCGCTTCAAGCGCAGTTTGATCATGGTTGAAGAATCTATTCTCCTAATTGGTAAGTATGCCGAAATGCTAATTTTAGCACTCGTCTAGCATTTGGTGCTATTAGTCATTAGTCATTAGTCATTTGTCATTAGCAAATTACCAATGCTCAATGCCCCATACTTCGACGCCGCTCAGTACAAGTGCCCTATGCCCAAGAACTAAAGATTGCCGAAACCTTTTTTCTTTTTATCTTTGGTTTTTTTCTTTTTCGTGCCTGTGGCATCACCGCCATAACCTCGCCATCCGGGGGCTGGGGGACGATTGCCTGCACCTGCGAAGGCGTTGCCCATACCGCCGCCGCCGAACATTCCCGGCATTCCAGGGAAGCCACCTTGACCCATTTGCTGCATGAGCGATCGCATTTTTTGGAAATCACCCACTAGTTTAGTCACATCTGACTCTCTATAGCCGGAGCCAGAAGCAATTCGCCGCCGCCGACTGGGAGAACTGGCTAATAAATCGGGGTCGTGGCGTTCTTGGCGAGTCATGGAGTTAATCATCGCCTCACAGCGTTTGAGCTGGGTTTCTCCCTGCTTGAGCTGATCATCTGAGAGCTTGTTCATCCCTGGAATCATCTTGATCAAGCCTCCCAGAGATCCCATATTCTTCAACATCCGCAACTGCTTGAGAAAGTCAGTAAAGTCAAACTTTGCTGACAAAATTTTCTCCTGCATTTTTTCAGCATCTGCTAAGTCAAACTCTTCCTGGGCTTTTTCTACCAGGGTCAGCACATCGCCCATTCCCAAAATCCGGGATGCCATGCGATCGGGATAAAACGGTTGCAGTGCCTCGACTTTCTCACCCACGCCCACAAATTTAATCGGCGCTCCCGAAATCTTTCGCACCGAAAGCGCTGCACCACCACGGCTATCACCATCCAACTTGGTGAGAATCGCCCCAGTAATTCCGATCTGCTCATGGAAGGTGCGGGTAAGATTAGCTGCCTCTTGACCAGTCATCGCGTCCACCACCAACAGAGTTTCATCGGGTTGGACAGTTGCTTTGATCCGGGCTAATTCCGCCATCATGTCTTCGTTAATTTGCAGGCGACCAGCAGTATCAATAATTACTGTGTTTACACCTTCTGCCCTAGCGCGTTCTACACCCTGTCGGGCAATTTCTACGGGATCTGCGTCGCTTCCTAGTTCAAATACTGGTACGTCAATTTGCTTACCCAACGTCACCAACTGGTCGATCGCGGCTGGACGATATACGTCTGTCGCCACCAACAAACAGCTACGATCTAATTTTCTCAAATGTAAGGCTAACTTAGCGGTAGCTGTGGTTTTACCAGTACCTTGCAACCCAGCCATTAACACAATAGTAGGCTGTTCCTGGGCTTCTACGATGGGAACATTTTCTTCTCCCATCACCTGCACCAATTCATCGTGAACAATTTTGATGAACTGTTGATCAGGTCGCACGCCGGTAACCACCTCGGCTCCCTGTGCTTTGGCTTCGACTTCGCTAATAAAATCTTTGACTACCTGGAGATTGACATCTGCTTCCAACAAGGCGCGGCGCACTTCGCGCAATGCATCTTGAATGTTGGATTGAGAAATTTTATCCTGTCCCCGCAGTTTTTTCCAGGCGGCTTCTAAACGGTCAGATAGAGCATCAAACATAATGTAATTACAGGTAGTTCGCCAATGAGGAATTCTAAACCGCCGATGAATGCGATTCCGAATTTCCGCTAAATTTTAAACGTGCTATCTACCAGCTTAGTATTTTTCACCCCGACTGTAGCAACCAGATACCTACCTTTATAGAAGATTGAGCTTAAAGTACAATGAGGGTAAGAAGGGCTATTGTACAGCGAGAACCTACATCACATATCGCTATGACTAGCAACACACTGCTTCAACCCACAGAAATCATCCACCTATCGGGTATCAGTTGGCAAACCTATGAAAACTTGCTAACTGAACTTAGTGCTAGTCGCCGTCTCCGGCTTACTTACAATCGAGGTACTTTAGAAATCATGGTTCCTTCACCTGAACATGAACGATACAAAGAAATTGTGGGCCGATTTGTGGAAACTCTAGCAGAAGAACTAGAAGTTAGAATTGACTGCCTTGGTTCTACTACTTTTAAACGTCCACAACTTAGTGGTGCAGAACCAGACAAATGCTTTTACATTGAAAATATTAATCTAATAAGAGGCAAAAAAAGAATAGATTTAACGCAAGATCCACCTCCAGACTTGGTAGTAGAAATTGATATTACTAGCAGCTCTAAAAATCGCTTTGAAGTCTATGCTGATATGGGTGTGCCTGAAATCTGGCGATATGATGGCAATTCTTTTAGTATTAACGTTTTAGAAAATCAGAAATATATATCTGTTGAACAGAGTTTAGTATTTCCCAATCTGCCATTAACAGAAATTTCTAATTTTTTAGAGCAGGTGGGAGAAAAAGATTATTTGGAATTAGTTAAAGAATTTCGCCAATGGGTTAAAAGCCAAATTTAATATTAAATTAACGAATTAATTTAGACAGATATATAATATTAATTGTAGCTTCTACTAAAATTGAATGAGTGTTGCGAGGATATTCGAGAAGAAAGGATTAATTCCTTTACATTTGAAATAAAGTTAAAAACAATTGAACAGATAATTGAAACCTATAATCGTTTTGAAGCTTATTTAGTAGAAGTGCAAGTTATCCAACAACTAGGAATAAGCTTTCAAAATTGGCTTCAGTTAACCCCACATACAGAAGGTCAACAGTATGCAGTCGAAAGAATATATATTATCCCCTCCCAACCACTAAACTTGAAGTAGTGCTGGGTGTAACAAATGTGTATGTCGGTTTCTAGAAAAGATTTTGAATTCAAAGGTTGGTTGACTTGGACTGAATGGCGATCGCATTCTTGAGTTAATCCACGGGGAAGCAGCCAAAACTTGCAGCAGTGGCAGCTTTGGCAGAATACGAGCAGTTTGGCTGTCCCAAAGTCCCGACTTGGGTAGTCGAAGGCGAAAGATTTTGGGCAAAAGATCGCCTTGATTGGGTTGTCGAAAAGGTAAAGCAATTATCTTAACTCTTTCTAAAGAGTCACCCTTTTATAATTGAGTCGCCGCTGGTTTTGAGAGCTGTTGTTGATAAAAGCGGACAACTTTTTGCACATACTCAGCAGTGAAACCTTTGTTACAACCTGTATAACTACCAGTCATCCACCAACAAGCTGCACCACGCACAGATGCAATTTCATTATTATTGGTGGCGCGAAACTGATTGGTTAACTCACGGCGCGTGATGCAAGAGACAACTTGGCGGGCGATCGCAGGGCTGTTTTCAAACTGCGTCGGTGTTAGTTCTCGTTTGAGACAAGTTTTTGACCAGCCTTTGAGGGTTTCTGGTTTAACTTGCCATTGGCTGTAAAGTCCATCGTTGGGGTTTTTTGTCTGCGGTGCAGCCTGTCGCAACGCCTCTACCATCGCCGCAACTTGGGTATCAGAAACCGGCTGCTGTGCTTGAGCTAATAATGGTAATAGTCCGAAGGTGACAATAACTCCGTTGAGTAGTAATCCTATGGGTTTTTTTCTCATAAGTTAACATCCTATGCTTTTACGCTATCAATTAGCAAGGCATGATGCACAGATTAACAACCTACTAAATTTTCTATCGTATCGGCACTATTCGGTAATGCGGCTGTTAAAACTTCGCTACCTTCTGTGGTAACTAAAACATCATCTTCGATGCGGATTCCGCGCACATCAGCAAATTCAGATAAACGCTGCCAATTCACCACATTCTGATATTTTGAGCGGACATTGGTATCATTTAAAATTGCTGGCACTTGATAAAAACCAGGCTCAATTGTGACTAACATTCCTGGACGCAAAGGACGATTTAAACGCAGGTAACCTAAGCCAAAGCGATCGCTCCTAGAACGTCCCTCTTCATACCCAGCTAAATCACCTAAATCTTCCATATCATGAACATCTAAACCTAGTAGATGACCGATACCATGAGGGAAAAACAGCGCGTGGGCATCCATCTCTACTAAATCTTGAGGGTTTCCTTGTAAAATGCCTAACTCTACTAAACCTTCAGCTATGACCCTAGCAGCTAGCAAATGAATATCCCCATACTCTGCACCAGGGTATATTTTGGCAATGCAAGCATCATGGGCTGCCAGCACAACATTATAAATATCTCTTTGGGTAGATGAAAATTTACCAGAAACGGGCCATGTACGAGTTACATCACCAGCCCAACCCGTCTCAGTTTCAGCGCCAACATCGGCAAGTAATAAGTCACCTGGTTGTAGGGGATGGTGATACTGTTCGTTATGCAAAACTTCACCGTGAACGGTGACAATACTGTTGTAGGAGGTAGTCATATTGTGGGCAATAATAACCCCTTCCATCGCTGCCCGAACTTCTGCTTCCAGCTTGGCTTTAGGTGTTGCAGCCATCCCAGCTTTGTGCGCCTCAACAGTGACAGCCGCAGCTTTTCGCAACTGGGTTAATGCAGCTTCATCATGAGTGAGGCGAAGAGAAGCGATCGCTTTAGCTAACTCCAAGTCAATTCCTTGGGGAGGACTTTGTGGTAAAACCCATCTATTTAATAGCTGCGATTGTTGCGTCCAAGTAGCTGCATCTTGTACAGCAAGTGTGGCGGCATCTTCTACCCAAGACTCTAATTCTGCCATTGGTCGAGCCACATCTGCCCCAATCTTCTGGGCTATTTCCTGGCCCTTTGGCATTTCTCCATGCCAAAGGGCGCTACTGGGTGATGGATCATCGATGAATAGTTCTAGCTTGCCCGCTTCTAAACGAATTGCCGCATTTGATAATGGTAGTCCGGCAAAATAGAGGAAATGACTGCTAGCGCGAAACGGAAAGGGATTTGCAGGAAAGTTGCGCGAACTATTGCTACCTGACCACAGAATTACTGGAAAATCAATCAGGTTGGCTAGTTGTTGCCGTCGGAGGCGTAAAGTATCGATTAGGGAAGTAGAAGTTTGTTGGATTAGCATAAATGGAAATTCAAAAAGAAGGGTAAAGGTTATAGCTTTGCCTTTATTTAATCGTTATCGTCTTTATCGTCATCGTGTTTATTATCCTTGCGATCGTCATCTTTGTCATTCTGGTTTGTTTGGTTAGGCTGTTGCGTAGGTTGTAGGACTGGTTTTTGTTGCTCAGTTGGAGCTGGTGGCTGCGGTACTTCAACAACACAACTAACTAATCCTCCAGAAATGAGCGCTAAGTTGATAACAGCAAAGGTGCTTCTGAAAATTTTTATCCTCAAGTTTCCATTTGGATTCAACATTGATTTGTGCCAAAACAAAAAGTCGAATTTACTTAGAGTTGAATGTAGAAAGGCGTTAACAAAGCGAAAGTACAATTTTGCTTCTCTAAAAATCGCTATCATCTACGAAAAGAAACCGCCGTGTGTGGGCAAAAACATATTCTAGACGATAGTGAAATTAGCGGCAGTCAATGTCGTGGTATTAATACCAGTCAGCGTTGCCAAAATTTCATTAGTAGCAGTGACGATGATGTTGTTAAGGCTAGCTTTAAAGCCACTGCTGCATATCCGTCTAAAGACAGGTGACTTAATAGATTACTAAAACTTGTGTAAAATTTATCTTTGGCTACGTGGATCTCATTTTACTGATTTACGAACAGCGACTGATAGTACTTTGAAAGTAATTTTATGGGAAAAATCATTACTCAGGTTGATGCTTTCACTAATACAGCGTTTGCAGGTAATCCTGCTGCTGTCTGTGTTTTACCTACTCCCCAAGATGATGCTTGGATGCAAAACATAGCGCAGGAAATGAATTTATCTGAGACGGCTTTTCTAGTCAAACAAAACGATCGCTTTAATCTGCGTTGGTTTACGCCGACGGTGGAAGTGCCACTTTGTGGTCATGCAACCTTAGCTAGTGCCCATGTGCTTTGGTCAGAAGGACATTTATCACCTGATGAAGTTGCGCGTTTTTATACCAAAAGTGGAGTACTCGTTGCCAAGTTACAAGGTGAATGGATTGAGTTAGATTTTCCCGTGAATTACTCCAAAGCCACAGTCGCTCCTCCAGAACTGGGACAAGCTTTGGGTGTACCATACAAATCTGTCTGCCAAAATTCCCTTGGCTATTTAGTGGAATTGGAATCTGAAGAATTAGTGCGGCAAATGCAGCCCAATTTCCAGCTACTAAAAACATTGCCTGTAACTGAAGTCATTGTCACCAGCCTCACACAATCTGATTCTCAATATGATTTCGTCTCACGGTTCTTTGCACCGGGATTAGGTATTAATGAAGACCCAGTGACTGGGGCGGCTCATTGTTGTCTCGCTCCCTTCTGGCGCGATCGCTTGCACAAAGATAATCTGTTGGCTTATCAGGCATCCAGTCGCGGTGGGGTAGTGAAGGTGTATTATGACGGAGGCGATCGCGTCTTTCTCGGCGGACAAGCGGTAACTGTGATGCGAGGTGAATTATTTACCGGATAAACCTAATATTACCAATCAATCGCATCCGGTAAAAACTCACTATCTGGGACTGTTTCGGCAAAACTTACACCTAACTCTATTTTTGGCAAAGGTATTGATCATCGACTTTACCTAATTTTTGCGCGATGCAATCGCATTGTAAGCCGACACAATCGCATTGCAAGCCAACACAATCGCATTGTCAGTCGATGCAATCGCATTGTCAGTCGATGCAATCGCATTGTCAGCCGATGCAATCGCATTGTCAGCCGATACAATCGCATTGTAAGACGATGCAATCTCATTGCAAGAGGTTGGGTTAAAATCGCACAGCAATACAAATAGACTGCAAGAGCCTACTTTTGCAAAGAAGCGACTGTCACAATATCTAAACAAGCCTATATTTTAAATTCAAAAATGTCTGCTAAAAATACAAATAATCCAAGTCTTATCACATCTCGTGACTGGCCAATTGAGCAATTACCTGGACTGAACCACGAGGAACAATCTCAACTGCAACATTGTGGGATTACTAGCACAGTAGCGCTAGTCAAACAAGGAAAGACTCTAGAGAAAAGACTAGCGTTAGCAAATAAACTACAGATTCATCTTCAGTATGTAAATAAATGGATGGCTTTAGCTGACTTGGCGCGTATTCCCAGTGTAGGCATACAATATTGTGGTTTATTGCTTCATGCAGGTATTGCTTCTGTAGCACAGTTAGCTCAGACTCCCACTCACAGATTGCACCAACAAATTATGCGCTTGCAGGTAGCAACAATGCAGCGACGAGATTTGTGTCCAGCGATTGAATTAGTACAACAGTGGAGTCAGCAAGCGAAAATAGTGGGGAATGGGGAGTAGGAAGTGGGGAG
>NZ_CAXTNP010000023.1:0-32914 GCF_964245575.1 uncultured Nostoc sp.
CCCCAATCCCCAATAAATAAACTATGTCTTCCACTACTGTTCGTCGTAAAGCCAACACGTTTTATGTAATATTGATTGCTGGTGCTGCGGCACTCGGCGGGTTTTTATTCGGTTTTGACACTGCTGTAATCAACGGCGCGGTTTTATCTCTAGCAAAAGCTTTTCATACCAGTAGTTGGGTAACAGGGCTAGCAGTGTCCCTAGCGTTGCTGGGGTCTGCGGTAGGAGCCTTCTTTGCCGGACAGATTGCAGACCGTTATGGTCGAGTCAACGCAATGGTGGTCGCTTCGGCGTTGTTTACTATCAGTGCCATTGGCTCTGGGATGGCCGTCACTATCTGGGATTTTATCTTTTGGCGATTATTGGGTGGGATTGGCATCGGCGTTGCTAGCGTCATCGCGCCAGCTTACATTGCCGAATGTTCTCCCACCCATTTGCGAGGAAGGTTAGGATCTCTGCAACAATTAGCGATCGTAGTCGGAATTTTCGTCGCCTTATTGAGCGACTACTTTATCGCTGTGTCAGCAGGTTCAGCAGACTCGCCGTTTTTGTTTGGGGTTGCAGCTTGGCGCTGGATGTTTTGGACAGCAGTCCCGCCAGCAGTATTCTACGGGATGGTGGCTTTAACAATTCCTGAATCCCCCCGTTACTTAGTTGCCAAAGGACGAGAGCCAGAAGCTGCTAACGTTCTGACTAAGATTTTAGGGGGTGACGTGCTGCCAAAAATCGAAGAAATTCGGCAGACAGTGCTTCGCGAACGCCAACCCAGCTTTTCTGACCTCTTAAGCAGAAGTGGTGGACTCCTGCCAATTGTTTGGATAGGAGTAGGCTTATCTGTATTACAGCAATTTGTTGGGATTAATGTAATCTTCTACTACAGCAGCGTTTTGTGGCGGGCTGTCGGGTTTTCCGAAAAAGATTCCCTATCAATTACGGTGATTACAGGAGCCGTCAACATTATTACAACACTGATTGCGATCGCCTTCGTAGATAAATTTGGTCGCAAGCCCTTGCTTATACTAGGGTCGATTGGCATGACCGTAACCTTGGGAACGATGGCTTATCTTTTTGGCAATGCTCCCCTCGATGCTACTGGAAACCCCAATCTTACCGGAAGCGCCGGGACTGTAGCTCTGATCGCAGCCAACCTCTATGTATTTTGCTTCGGTTTCTCCTGGGGGCCAGTGGTTTGGGTGCTGTTGGGAGAAATGTTTAATAACAAAATTCGAGCCGCCGCACTTTCGATAGCTGCTGCTATGCAATGGGTTGCCAATTTCCTGATTTCCACAACATTTCCTCCTATACTGCAATATTTCGGTCTAGGTTCTGCCTATGGACTCTATACAATTGCGGCAGCTACCTCATTCTTTTTCATTCTCTTTTTTATTAAAGAAACCAAAGGAATTGAGTTAGAAGATATGTAATTGGCATCCATCTAGTACTGCTGTGCGTAATTCATAATTCGTATCTCTGTATCCTCTGCGTCTGGAGCGGTTGTAAAAAAAGACTTTGACAAATAGTTTTAGCCTTATACCGATTACCAGCTTTGTTGAATAGAACAAGGGGCTTAAGCCCCTTGTCTCACCAAGCGTAATTTTATGGAGTTTTATAAACAATTGGCTTGGGATTAGATGGGGTTGAGAGCAACAGATAAATTCCAACCTTCTGCCTCCTGCCTTCTTCACAACTGATGACTGCAAAGTAATTGAAAAGTATGTAGCAGTGTGTTGATAAATACAGCATTTTCCTAATTATTTAGGACTTACGCAGAAAGTGCTAAAAAGCTTAATTTATCGAACCGCCAAGAACGCCAAGAGCGCCAAAAATCGTAGAGTTTGCGTAAGTCTTATTATTATTATTATGAGTCTGTATTCCCATCTGTGATGCTATATCCCAGAAAAAATATTAGACAACAACTAAATACAAACTTTCGCTTCAGTAAATCAGTAAAAACATGCAAACTATCAATACGGCTCTTTGTTCTTCTGGTTTATCCGGCATGGTATTTCATGCGCCGTTTATTGATTTACATCCAAGATTTAAATTATAGGACTTACGCACACTCTATGAATTCTTGGCGACTTGGCGGTTCGATAAATTAAGCTTTTTGGCAATTTTTGCGTAAGTCCTGAATTAGTCGGTTCTTGGGAAAGAAGCAAAAAGTCATAGCGTTGCTTTAAATAACCTAAAATCTCAGATCGAAATATATAACTTTAATGCTGATTAGCTTTGAAGTGGGAAGCTTTGGTTCGAGTGCGATCTATTTAGTTATAGCAAAAGCCTTGGTGATTAGTACATCGATAGATGATAAAACTTAGACACAAAAAGACTTTTCACCCAGTCCCCAGTCCCTTGCTATACAAATTCAGAATTAAACCATTTTCAAATAATAAGACAATGCTAAAAATTATTTTTCATAGCTTTTTTCTTCTATTTTTGGCAATTACAGCAGTTTCGGCAGCACCTCCAAAAGATGATTCTAATGCAGTAGATACTAATCGGAATTTGCAGGGACAAGTAAATTCTGTTTCCCAGTTTTCTGATGTACAACCAACTGATTGGGCATTTGGTGCATTGCAATCGCTGGTGGAACGCTACGGCTGTATTGCAGGTTATCCCAATTCCACCTATCGCGGTAATCGTGCCTTAAGCCGTTATGAGTTTGCCGCAGGTTTAAATGCTTGTTTGGATCGTATTAATGAGTTAATTGCCACAGCTACTAGCGATTTAGTTAATAAGCAAGACTTGGCAGTGCTGCAAAAGTTGCAGTCAGACTTTGCCCCAGAACTGACAACGCTGCGTGGGCGGGTGGATACGCTAGAAGCACATACAGCAACACTGGAGGCACAGCAGTTTTCCACTACTACTAGGCTGACTGCTCAAATTATTACCGCCGTTAGTGATACCTTTGGTAATAGGGTGGGTGGCGATCGCGATGAATCCCGTCCCTATTTTGCAAACCGGGGTCGTCTCAACTTAGAGAGTAGCTTCACAGGGAAAGATTTGTTGCGAGTCCGGCTGGAGTTTGGCAACTTTGCGAATTCTAATGGTACAAGCCAAATAGCCGCCGCTACAGGTACAGGGATGACCCGCCTGAACTTCGACAATGACAGCAACGATACACTTCTTGTTCCCCACATCCGTTACTACTTCCCAGTCAGTGAGTCTCTGAACTTCGTTGTTGGGCCCACAGGCATTGGTTACACCGATATTTCAACCACCGTCACTCCCTCCATGATCGCAGACGATGGCAATGGAGTTCCCTCACTTTTCGGGTCATATAGTCCCTTATTCCGGCGAGGTGGCGGGGGCGGTGCCGCTAACTGGAACATTACCAAAGACTTAGTTCTCACCTTGGGCTATTTAGCAAGCAGTCCCAATGTGCCATCGGCTAGCAACGGCTTGTTTGATGGCGGCTACAACGCCCTGGCGCACTTAGCCTATTATGGTGAGCAAGGAGCTATTGGTGTTGCCTACTCTCATGGCTATAGCCCTGGTGGAGTAGTCGATCTCGCAGCTGGGACGGGTAGTGCCCTGTCAAACGCTCCCTTTGGCAACAACATTGCTACTTCCAACGATATTGTCGGCGCACAGGGATTCTATCGCTTCTCCCCGAATTTCCAAATCCACGGTTGGGGTGGATATATTTGGGCAAATGCGAAGAACTCTGGTTTGAGTGATATTTCCAATGGTAGGGGTGGAACAGATTCTCTATTTGTAAACAGTGGCGACAATGCCAATGTCTGGTTTGGAGCGATCGGTATGTCGTTTCCTGATGTGGGTGGTAGGGGTAACTTGCCGGGAATTCTTTTTGGTATACCGCCACGTGTCTCTAACAGTGATGTCCGTCAAGACCGAGATAACGCTTACCATATCGAAGCATTCTATCGCTACCGCCTGAATGATAATATCTCAGTGACTCCTGGTTTTTGGATGATTCTCAACCCAGAAAACGACAGCAGAAATGATACGCAGTATGTGGGTGTGATTCGCACAACCTTCGATTTTTAACTGAATGTGAATAGTTTGCTTGATTAACAGAGTGCTGAATAGTCAGCACTCTTCATGCAATCTGCAATCGATCATAGATACTCCCGCCCCAGGTCATAACTGTAAGGGTTTGCCATCGTAATGCCCAAATCAATCACTTCTTTGTATATCCTACGTCCTTACTGAGGTGGCGACTGCTATATAGGGCTTCAATTTGCTTACAGGCTTTGTCTAAATCTAGCTCTGCTTGTCCCTCCTCTTGTAAGAGCAGTTCCACTGATTCTTGATACATGAGTTCGACACTATCACGAAAATTGAATTGCACCTCTAAGTTAATCCCTACTAAATCACTGCTTATGGGTGTCAACTTAAGGTGAAAGCCTTCCTAGAACAAGCTTTCAGAGATTGTCTCGAAAAGAAGTCTCCGACTGGGAATGCCTAATGTGAGGCTTTGCCTCAAGACTAGCGGCAGAGCCGCAATTGAAGTGCATTTCCAGCCTCTGGCTGGAAACGAGATTTTAAACGGGTTTACCCTTAAGTTGATACCCATAAGCATTGCTGTGCCCCAAAAGTGCGAGTCTACTATCAAAGAATGATTAATAAAAGCCTGAAACGACCTATGCATAGTAAATGCATATCAAGATTAATTTGTACAGTGTGTAAGTCCTAACTTTATACAAAAATTTCCCTCTAGTACAGATGCATTTACCTACTTTCATGGTATTCAAGCTTTTAAGTAGCAGTATAAGTACATAGAATACTGTATTTATTATATAAAGATGCTTTCAAAAGAATTGTAATTTATTGTCCGTCAAAGTACCTTGTAAATACTGAAGTACAAAAGATTGCTTCCCAGCTAAAACTTCTTGTTAGCCTATTTTATGGCAGGAGTGAAAAGCAAACTTTCAATGCTGGGTGCAAGATTTAGAACTTCAAAAATTGTAGTAAATAATACATAAAAATACAGTAAATATTTTATGAATACAACGTACAAATTAGCACTTGCAACCGCTAGCATTGCTTTGGGTTTTGGTGTAATCCAAGCTAAACCAGCACAAGCTGCCACATTTAGTGGTCCGATTTACATCTATGCTGCTGCCAGCTTGACCGACACCCTACCCCAGGTTGAGGCACTTTACCAGCAAAGCAACCCCAACGTCACCTTTATCAATACCTTTGGGGCTTCTGGTACTCTTGCTAATCAAATCCTAACGGGAACAAATCCAAATCCGGTAGATATATTCTTCTCAGTATCCCAAGCACCGTTAGATAATCTGCAAGCTGCCAACAAACTAATACCAGGAACCAGGCAAGATGTACTAAACAACACCTTAGCTATAATCACGCCGATAAATTCAACCATATCTATATCAAGCGTTCAAGACCTATTACAGCCACAGGTGCGCCAAGTGGCTATTGGTAATCCTGCGTTTGTTCCAGCAGGAGGATTCGCCCAGGAATTATTTGCCAATTCCGGCATATCGCAGCAAATCCAACCCAAACTTGTCTTCGGCTCGAATGTGCGTGATGTACTATCATTAGTGTCAAGCGACACTAATGATAGTATAGATGCGGGGATTGTTTACACCACAGACGCTCTAACATTACCTAATAAAGTCAAAATTGTATACACTCCGCCTATCAACGCTTACTCTCCGATTGTTTATGGCTCTGCTGTACTCCAACAAACTCAAAACCCAGACGCAGCTAGGGACTTCAACTCCTTTCTGGGCAGCTCTCAAGCGTCACCCGTGTTTCAGAGATTTGGATTCTCTACTATCCCCGAACCTATGACTACTGGTGGCTCAATAGCAGTAGGTATAGTCGGCCTTATGATGAAGCGAAAGGTAAAGGCAAAAGCCAAAGCTAAAGCTAAAGCAGCTGTGGATTAAAGGTTTTTGGCTGTATTCTCAATCAAAATTGAACTCATAACTGCAAATAGGAATTAACCCAGGTATAATCTTGACTTTTCACGGGATGTGGAAAGTCAGATTATGCTGAATCAATAGTTGAGTTGCAATTCATTTTGATAAAAATCACCAAACATTCTTTCCATAGTTGGTGAATCAAGATTAGTTTGCATGGTGACTATGGTGATGGGTATTTTAAGCTGTGTCATCAGTTTGGCGTTAGCGAAGCTCGCCGAAGGCATCGCTTCAATCCTTTCGCCTGATTTTATTCTGCTTAGAGTAGTGATATTACAAGTTTACGGAGAATTGCTATTAAGCCATTTGAAGCCCAATATCAAATGTTGCTGCGTAGCCAAGGCTTGTTTTAGTGAGCTTAAGCAACATTTGTTCGCCACCATCTTGAAAAATTCCGTCTCCAGCATTCTTCAACTGGCGTTGTCCCTTGCTGGCGTATGGTGTCTGGGTGTGTACTTGATCTGTGATCGAGTCATCAAAGTATAGCTGCGACGTAAACTCATAATTCTGTGCTGATGGCACATCTGTGCGAACCTTAAAGTGGATATGGACGGTTCTGCCTTGATACCAACCAGGATAAATAGTTGTGAACTGGACGGTTCCATTTGCGTCCGTGACTTGATAGCCACGCAGGAACTTTTTGCCGACGGTACTAAAACCTGGATCTTTCACGTCTGAATAAACGCCTAGTGCATCACAGTGCCAAATATCCACGATCGCACCTGCGCGTGGCGCACACCCAGTACTACCAACTTGAGAAACCCGCAGCGTCAGTTGGAGTGGTACACCGTTTTTCACTGAACCATCCGCCGGATCGGAGCGGATGTCGGAGCGGTTTAGCTTTTCGTCTACGAAATAAGGGCCTTCGGTCTGCTCTGGAGTCACGACACACGCAGGCAATGTACCATTGGCTAAAGATGATGCTGGGACAGCTACACTCGATTGCACCTGTGTGGATCTGGACTTTCTCGGTATGCATCCAACTACAAGTATTGCAGTTCCGGCTGCCCTAAATAGAGCAAGTGCTTTTCTTCGACTCCGAATGCGACTTATTTGACAATCATCTTTTTTCATGCTTTGTTCACCATACTTTTGGCAAAGCTAGTTTTGAGAGTTCGTAGTCAGGACTAGAGTCTTTACTACGAACTTGCTTACGCATCAATTTCAACTTGACAGACTACTACTAGGATTAATGGATAATTTAATTTTTTCCTTAATCTAGATAATGTTCAGCTATTTTGGTGGATTAGAGCGATCTACCCCAGGAGGATGAGGTGGAACACCGAGTGCATCTTTTAACTGTTGTTCTGTAACTCCTAGCTTTGCAGCAGCTGCTTTAAAATCAGGTCGAGGTGGGCGCTGATTGCGATCGCCTGGATTTGGAGGATTGGCAGGAACTCCCAACGCATTCTTTAATTGTGTTTCTGTAACTCCTAATTTTGCCGCAGCCGCCTTAAAATCTGGTCGAGGCGGACGCTGCTGCCCATCTGGTGGTCGGTTGGGCGGTAGTTGCGCCTGTGCAATTTGAGAGAATTTACTAGCGGCATTTGCCTGATTGAGCGAAATAAAACCAAATGTGCTGACTAGAAGAGGAATCGCTGTTACAACTAGTACTCGACGAATATTCATTATCATTCTTTAATAGATGAGATCGTTTACATTTCTGATTCAACCGAACCAAAATTACAGTTCGCCCTGCTTGTAAATTACAATTTTGTAATTTGGGGAAAGAATGCTCTTGCGATCGCCAAGTTACGACGAGGCGAAACGCAAGGGTGCTGCAATTAACGGTTATTGTGTTCTACGCGATTGTGAACCGCGCCCTGATTATGAGGTTGGGGATGTTGGGGAGGACGCTTTTTCTGATTTGGACGGGGTTTGGAATGCCTGATGTGTGGTTTTTTTTCAGATGTTTGCGGTCTGTTGGGCTGTTGTGAAATCTGTGCATTCCGATTGGATGGATTAGCAGCATTTGCCTGATTAGGTGTAACAAAACCGAATGTACCAATTAAAAAAGGAATTGCTGCTACGGCTAACACTCGACGAATATTCATAAAAATCAACCTTCAAAAGGTAGGGTGTTCATATTTATGATTAAGCCACCTCAAAATTACAGTCCACCTATTTTCTAAATTACAGTTTTGTAATTTGAACAAAAAAATAATGAATTTAAAATGGAACAATATGTGAAGTAATAAAAGCTTGTGAACGTTCTGTTTGTCGAAGATGAAGCGAAAATTGCTAACTTTGTCCGGGCTGGACTGAAGGAGCAGGGATTTGTTGTAGACTACTGCGACAACGGTGATGATGGATATCTGCGGGCATTAGAAAATGAATATGATGTGATTGTACTCGACATTATGGTGCCGGGAAAGGATGGATTATCGATTCTGAAACTCTTGCGGCGGCAAGGTCGGAATGCTCCGGTAATTTTGTTGACGGCTCGGAATGAACTAGACGATCGCTTGGAAGGACTAAATTTGGGAGCCGATGACTATATCGCTAAACCGTTTTTTGTGGAAGAGTTAGCGGCTCGAATTCATGCCGTTGTCCGCCGGAGTGTGAGCGAGCGTCAAAATCTGCTTTGCGTTGGCCCCCTCAAACTTGATCGGATCACCAGGGAAGTCACTTGCAATCACCAGGCGATAGAACTCACCAGCCGCGAGTTTAATCTTCTGGAGTATCTCATGCGCTCTCCCGGACGGGTTTTCACCCGTACCCAAATATTGGAACACGTTTGGGGCTACGACTTTAACCCCAACACCAACGTCGTGGATGTTTGTATCCAGCGAATTCGTAAAAAAATTGACCCCATTGATCAAGCAGTCTGGATTGAAAGCATTCGAGGGGTTGGATACCGATTTCGCAAGCCAGATTTTAGCTCATGAAACTCTCTTCGTTTCGACTCCGAATTGCCCTGTTGTCTGCGGCTCTATCTGGAACCACATTAGTAGGCTTTGGCGCAGTCTCCTGGTTTCAGATTTACAATGCTAAGATTAGCCGTCTTGATGCAGAACTGTTAAATTCCTTGATGCGGGCAACTCCAAACTTGCCTCCACGCGGGGAACCTCCTGAATTTCTGGGCAAAGAAAGCCGACCCTTACCCAATCGCTCACGATGGCAGTTTTACGAAGATTCATTATCATATTCCTTCGCAACCAATACAAAAACCCCCATTGCCCTACTGGTGCTTGATGCAAACAACAAGATACTTTATCAATCCAACTCCCTACCTACCAACGTTGAGGTGAATCGTCTGCTGCTTAAGCGTCTTCAGTCGATACCTTCACCACCACGCCCGCAGAGAGAACCATCGCCACCCCCCAATACAAACCCATCCGTTCAGCCACCACCTTTTCTTCGTCCCCGCCCAACTCAATTTGTCACTGAGCAGACAAAAACAGCAGCTTGGCGGATTGGAGCAGCTAAATTTCCTAATGTTCAGGTTGCCATTGCTGTTAATCTGCAAGCCGTCGATCAAGAAATGGCAACCATTCAGAATATCTTTCTGATTTCAATTCCGGGAGCGCTTTTCCTGGTTGCGATCGGCGCATGGTTGTTTTCTGGTAGTGCTTTGCGTCCCATCCGGCAATTAACGGGCGTGATTCAACAGGTAACTGTAAAAGGGCTAGATCAACGGATTCCGATTGGGACAATTGATGCGGAATTTGTCGAACTGATTCAGGTATTTAACCTTATGCTGGAACGCTTGGAACGCAGTTTTACCCAAGCTTCCCGTTTTAGTGGTGACGCCGCTCATGAACTGAAAACCCCACTGACTATTTTGCAAGGCGAACTGGAACGAACGCTGCAACAGGTCGATCCCGGAAGTGAAGTGCAACAGCGGTTAAGTAACTTGTTGGATGAGGTGCGCCGCCTGAGTGGAATTATGCGGAAACTCTTGCTGCTATCTCTAGCAGATGCGGGAAAAATGAGTTTGTATTTGGTTGAGGTGGATATGTCTGAGTTACTGATAGAAATGTTAGAAGACGTGGAAATGTTAGCTCCCCACTTGACTGTACAAACTGACTTCACTGATGGGCTAAGGGTACAGGGCGATCGCGATCTTCTTATTCAAGTTTTGCAAAATCTGTTCAGTAATGCTATCAAATACAATCTTGCCAACGGCTGGATACAAATTCGCGCTTATCAAACTCAAACAACTCTCCACGTCACCATTGCCAATGCATCCAAAGATATTCCCCTGAGTGATGCCTACGGCGCACGTGAACGTGAACGCATTTTTGACCGTTTCTATCGCGGTGATCCGGCTCGAACCCGCAAGATAGAAGGCATCGGACTGGGACTGGGCCTAGCCCGTGAAATTGCCAGGGCCCATCATGGCGATCTCACCCTTGACTCAACATCTTTTGGTCAAACAGCATTTACTCTCACCTTACCGATGAAGTTGCAGAATTGAGCGATCGCTCGGTAGAAATTTGAGAATCTTTATAAGTCGTTGGGAAGAATCCGCAGTGATATGAAACGAGAGAAAATCTGTTTTATCAACTCGATTTTGGGTTGCGAGTGCGATCTTTCAGCTACCCTGAAATTGATATATAAAAGAGCAATTTTCAAATGACCATTTACTTTTATAAGGTTTGGCAGCCTTATGGCTGTTTTTCTAACTTTTCTCTCCACGGAATCCACATCCACGGTACTTACTGGCCAACGGTTGAGCATTATTATCAAGCGCAAAAATTTGTTGGCAGCACAGATGCGGCAATTATACCCCTCATCCATGCTGCCGCAACCCCAGAAGAAGCTGCCGCGTTGGGAAGGTGTAGCACTCGCCAACTCCGTCGAGACTGGGATTTGGTCAAAACTGAAATTATGCGAGAAGCTGTACTCAAAAAGTTTATCACTCATATTGATATTAGAGAAGTTCTCCTGAAGACTGGCGATGAGATTTTGGTTGAAAACTCCCCAACCGATTCTTTTTGGGGCTGTGGTGCTAATAAAGCAGGTCAAAACCATCTTGGTAAAACCCTCATGAGTGTGCGTGAAGAAATCCGTAACTTACTATCTTTAACGGTAATTTACGAATAATTTAATCAAAATAGTTACATTTAACATAAAATCAGTAATTCGACGGGGAATAGTAAAATTCCCCAGCCAAAAATCTTTGAAACAGTTGTGAATAATTTAGTTATTTATTTGAAAAATTTTTAATTAATTGAATTAATGGGCAAAAAGGGTAAAAAAATATTTTTAATTTAACGCAGTTTTTCAGTCAATAATTTAAGTAACATTACTGAAATAGTTTACTGATTGAGAATATAAAATTAATAGATGTCAATGATTAAAATTTTCTTAACTTTAGACTTTAAAGGCTGTTTTAAAAGTATTTAATGATACACCAAACAGTTTGATATCTCCTTAACTCAACTTTAGAATAATTAGAGGGATCAAGCAAAATATCTGATACTTTTCAAATATCCTCTGATCCATTTTCAAAGAGATTTGCAACAGATGTACGCTCCTAGCAACGCATTTGAGCAGGAATTTCTGGAAATGGGATGAGAATCAAGGCATTGTTAAGTTGAAAGCTCTTATCAGTGACAATTATAAAAAAAATTATACTTCAGTCATGGTGTATATAAGCAATGACATTTACCGATAAACCAAAAGGGTTGCAGCAAAGCTTAGACCAAGAAAATTTACTGCACCAGATGATAAACCAGATCAGGCGATCGCTCGACCTCCAAGAGATATTAACGACTACCGTTAGCCAAGTGCGTTTATTTTTGGGTGCAGATCGGGTAAAGGTGTATCGTTTTGATACCAATGGTAGTGGTGAAGTCATTGCTGAATCTATCCATGAGCAGCGTCTGCCATCCTTATTGGGGCTGCGCTTCCCAGCTGATGATATTCCACAAAAAGCTAGGGAGATGTTTCTCTTAGCACAACAACGTTCGATTATCGATGTGGCAAACGGGAAGATCGGGTTATCCGCTCTACAGTCAAAAGAAACTGGCAAAGTTCTAGAAACTAATATCCACTATCGGCAGGTAGACCCCTGTCATATTCAATACTTAAAGGCAATGGGCGTGCAGTCTTCGTTGGTAGTACCAATTTTAGATTGCGATCCACAAGAACAATCGGCAAAACCTACATTGTGGGGATTGTTAGTATCTCACCAAAGTGAACCGCGAAAGATTTTGGAGGGGGAACTAAAAGTATTGCAGCAAGTAGCTGACCAAGTTGCGATCGCGATCGCTCAAAGTAATCTACTCACCGCAGCCCGCACCAAGCAAGAGCGAGAAGCTACTATTAACCGAGTAACCACACTATTACATAAACTACCGACAGTCCAATTGCAGGGGGCGCTAGAAGAAGTTATTACTGCCTTGGGTGGAGTAGGTGGCAGGCTTTACATTGAACAGAGTCAGGAACTATACACCTGGGGCGATCAACCGACACTCCCCTACGAGTTAGATAACAATATTATCGAACAGCATCCCTTATGGCAAAACTGGATGGCTGAGTGTAAACACGGTAATATTTGGGTAACAACCAACCTGTATAAAGAACTACATTTGCGAGTTTTGGCTTTAGCATTCCGTTCTACTCAAATTCGCGGACTTATGGTGATTACCCTACATTACCGGGAAAAATTTATCGGTGTATTAAGCATTTTTCGCTCTGAATTTGAAACGGAAATCTTGTGGGCGGGACGATGTGAACAAAATCGGCGGCAACTATTACCACAGCTTTCTTTTGAGCTTTGGCGAGAGCAAAAAAAGGGGCAATCAGCTCAGTGGAAACCGGAAGACATCTCATTAGCGCAAGCCTTATCCGAGCATTTCTCAATGGCAATTCAGCAGCAGCAAATGTTTAAACAGGTACAAACCCTGAATGCCAACCTAGAACTGCGGGTACAAGAGCAAACTTATGAACTCGAAAAATCATTACTATTTACCAAGGTACTCAAGCAAGTCACAGAGCATATTCGCCGCACATTAGACTTGCAGACAACTCTGCAATCCATCGTTCGAGAAGTCCGTGCCCTGCTAAACTCAGACCGGGTAGTGATTTTTGAACTGAAGAGGAAATCGGTGATTGTCGAAGAGATTAATGGCAATTGGCAGTCAGTTTTGGGAATGAATCCACCAGCCGATTGCTTTCCTGATGAGTATAGCCATCTATATAGTCTGGGCAGAGTACGGGCAATTAATAACGTTTCGACAGCTTCTTTAAATGATTGTCATCGAGAGTTTTTGCAGAGTCTGCAAGTGCAAGCAACCTTAATAGTCCCGATTAATATAGGTTTGGAAGTATGGGGGTTACTAATAGTCCATGAGTGTGATACTCCCAGAGATTGGCAGGATGCAGAAATTGATTTATTGCAACAGCTAGGAGATCAGGCTGTGATCGCTATTCAACAAGCACAACTCTACGAACAAACCTGTAATGCCGAAACTGAAGCCAGAAATCAAGCTGCCCAGTTAGAGCATACCCTACATGAACTCCAAGAAACACAGACAAAATTGATTCACACCGAAAAAATGTCCGGTTTAGGACAGTTGGTGGCGGGTGTCGCCCACGAAATCAACAACCCTGTTAACTTTATCTATGCTAATCTGTGCCACGCAAATGATTACACTCAACAACTACTAGAAATTTTACGTCTCTATCAGTTACACTATCCCCACCCTCATAGCGAAATTACCGCCGCTATCAAAGCAATGGATTTTGAATTTTTGGTAGAAGACCTCCCGAAAATCATGACTTCAATGCAAGTAGGAAGCGATCGCATCCGCTCAATAGTGCTGTCGTTACGCAGTTTTTCTCGCTTGGATGAGGCTGAAAACAAGCGCGTTGACCTGCATGAAGGCATTGACAACACCTTGTTAATTTTGCAACATCGCCTGAAAGGAAATGGTGAATTCCCACGCATTGAGGTAATCAAAGAGTATGGCAACATACCACAGGTAGAATGCTATGCCGGTCAAATGAATCAGGTATTCATGAATATCTTCAGCAATGCCATAGATGCCCTAGAAATGGGGTATGGGGGTAAGAAAGACAAAGAGAATGCCCAATACCCAATGCCCACTATCCACATTTCCACTAAAGTCTCAGCAGACAACGCTCGTCTATTAATTCGTATTAGCGACAATGGGTCTGGGATGACTGAAGAGGTGAAAAAGCGGATTTTTGACCCGTTTTACACTACCAAACCTGTGGGTAAGGGTACAGGACTAGGATTGGCAATCAGCTATCAGATTATTGTCGAAAAACATCGTGGAATAATGGAGTGCATTTCCGAACCTGGCAAAGGTACAGAGTTCTGGATTGAAATTCCCATCAAGCCTCCAGCCAAAATAGATCGCTAAAGGTAGAGAAATCGTTAACAAGACAAATGACAAATGATTAAAAGTAAAGTTTAGTTGCAAAAAAAATCCCTCCCATGCAGAAGTGATAATCTAATAATTGAAGCTAATAAAGCTTCCCTGGCAGATAATAACAGCTGCATTTGGAATGTAATAAGAGGTAAAAGACGCTGTTTAACTTAAATCTGTCTCGTCAAAACACAGCAACACCCAACGCGAAAACTGCTATTTCCTCAAATATGGAAGATTAGGGGGCGCTGTAACTGGTTTTCATAACTTGTTTACACAAGCGATGAAAGTTAGTACATCCCTGACTATGATAAATAATCAGAGGATATAGTTCAGCGAGTAGAGGTTTGGGTGTTGTTCTGTTTAAAGAGAAGTCTAAGATAGGGACTCTCTTGGTGTAATATTATACTAAGTTAAATAGTGAAAAATAGTTGAAATAGCGCCTTATGTCAATTATTGCGCTCAGAGCGTGGTATATACAGGATTACGAGCCGATTCTCGAACTGGAAAAACGTCCGCCAGACATTCGCTTAAGCAAAAAAAGCTTGCTCAGATCAGCATTGCGAGCAGACTTTTTAGAAGAAAGCGACGAAGTTAAGAAATCAACTTGGTTTGGACGCTATTTGGAAGGGGAAAATATTGAATTTTATATTGAAGGTAGTGGTGGCTATTGCGTCGCCAACATTGACTTAATTAGTCATGAAATTTATTTTACCAAACAGGCGCTGTTGGCTCAGTTAGAACCAACGTTTTTTTTATCTTATCAAACAGAGTATGCCGCAGCGACGAATGTTCTTAGAGAAGAACTGCGAAAAAGTTTGGAAAGTTTAAATAAGCGATCGCGTCTTCCCCTAACATTAGTAGAATCCTCTCGCCCCAGTGGTGCTACTGTACGGATTAACCGCACTATCATGCGAAAAATCCGTAAGAGTTTGTTATTTATCGCTGACACCACACCCATTGCTAGTATTGATGGTAAAGAAACCCCCCAATTAATTCCCAGTCCGAATGTCTGTATTGAGATTGGCTATGCCATCCAAAGTAAGCGGTCTGAACAGATTTTACTAGCGCACATGCAACGCCCAGACTTTGAAGGGCAATTTCCCTTCGATTTACCGACACAGCAAATTTTGCAATTCCAAGACACCACAGAACTAAATAAAATCCTGACAGGAACTATTGAAAACCAGCTAGCACGATTCAAATTGTTTTTTTGACCTCTTTTATTTCTTCTATCTGTTTTTATTTATGATTAGCCAGCAGCTTAATTTCCCAGTCGGACTTGCTAGCTGTTTTTTATTCTCAATTTATGCTTTACAAAATTTAGCAATAACAATGCCCTCTGTAACACGAGGGCTTTTTTGTAGACCTTATACCAATTCGCAATTCGCTTTTTCGCCCATTCGCAATTGAGAAATTTAGATGAGCATTTTAGAGAGAATAAAGGCTGAAAGTATTGTTATTGCTTTAATTAGAATAAACGAACAGGTTTATTTTGCAGTTTGGAACTAATCGAGCTGACCCGATCAACCATAGAAATCATGTATTTGTAATCTGGTACTTGTCCATTGGGTACATACCCTACTTCTTGAGCTAAACCTGAAGGCGTATCGCTCATTACTTTACGGATGAACTCTTGACGGTTACGTTCTACATTAGGCCCAATTAAGACTACACCCAAGGGTACATAGTGAGGGTCTTTAAATAGGATACGGAATTGGGTTGACCCCAACTGTGAACCGTAGAGACTCAATTCAGCCTCCGAGACAGCACAGGCGATCGCTTTTCCTTGAGCAACCAATTCTAGCGCGGCTTTGGGTGTGGGTGCAAATAGTATGTCAGCTAGTGTTGTACCATAAAGATTGTAAAGAGGAAAATAATATCCTGTTGCTGAACCTAACTGACCTAAAGCGACTGTTTGACCTTGTAGCTGTTTTAAGTCGGATATTGGATTGTCTTTGCGAACAACGAAGATTGAACGTAAATTACTAATACCTATTAAAGGAAACAGGGGAACATATTGGTGACGTGCGATCGCAATAGCCGCTAAACCCGGTGGAGCAAATACCAACGACCAAGCACGAGCCTTAAGGCGCTCAACCGCTTTGTTTTCATTAAAAGCAGGCTCTAGCTGAATATATGAGTTTGTTTTTTCACCCAAGTAATTATTAAATTTAGCGTATTGGTTAATTATCTGTTCGCCTCCACCATAGTTGATAACACCAATAGTTAATGTACCCTCAAACTCTCGTGGTGATTGGCAAGCGGCAAATGTCAAACCTAGCAGATTAAACAGAAAAAAACGACGGGGAAATCGCAAAAACATCACTAATTATGCTTAAAGGAATAACTTGGCTTTCAAGACTAATTTAGATAAGTTTGAATGCTGCCTAAATAGGTTCAATTCCGACAAAAAGTTAATATTTATTTAAATATTGTTGAGATAGTTTTTAACAGGTATAAATAAATATTAGACAAACTCTGATATCGCCTTACTTGGTTAGGTTATGTTAAACAACATTACATTAAAGAACTTAAAAATAGGTGCTAAATTTAACTTACTTTTAATATTAGTTTTCATAGTCAGTATATTGGGTAGTGGCGTTGCCTTATCCAGTGTACTTCAGAGAAGGGCGCAAAATGAAGTTGCTTTCCAAGCGGAGATTCTTATTCAAATGGTGAACGCAGTTAGAAACTATACACAAAACCGTATAGTTCCCCTATTGGAACCGAGAGTAGATACTAACCCAACGTTCATACCTGAAGTAATACCAACTTTTTCCGCTAAAGAGGTTTTTGAAAATTTTCGTAAAAACCCGGAATATACAAACTTTTTTCATAAAGATGCAACACTTAATCCAACCAATTTAGCAGATAAAGCCGACGGTTTTGAAACTCAACTTGTAGAGCGTTTTCGCAACGAACCTAATACTCTAGAAATTACTGGCTTTCGCAGCTTGTCAGAAGGTGAAGTATTTTACATTGCACGACCACTTAAGATTACACAGCAGCAATGTCTGCGGTGTCATTCTACACCAGATAAGGCTCCTAAGAGTCAGTTGGTAACTTATGGCTCCGAAAATGGTTTTGGCTGGCAGCTAAATGATATTGTTTCTGCCCAAATAGTCTCTGTTCCTTCTGAAGATATTTTTGCCAATGCCAAACGGACTTGGATATGGATAATGGGACTTTTAATTACAATTTTTGCGATCATAGTTTTCTTAATTAACTTTTTAATCAAAAAATATGTGATTCAGCGCATCAGAAGAATAGAGAAAATAGCTCAAAAAGTTAGCATTGGTGATATGAATGCTGATTTTGAAGAAAGCTCTAAAGATGAAATTGGCGGGTTAGCAGAAGCATTTAATCGGATGAAAGCTAGCTTAAAAATAGCTATGGAGATGCTGAATAACCAGAGCTAATAATTCGGAATGACGCTCTCTACGAGACGCTAAAAGCGTAGCTTGCTTCTCTGTAAGAGTACGCGGACACGAGAAAGCGCGTCGCTAATGTAATTCGTAATTTACGGATAGAAAAACCCAATGGTTAAAAAATTAAGAAAGTAGGCGTTGCTGAAATTGCAAAGCTTTTTGAGGTTCGGGAATTTGTGATGCTAAAACATTCACAAATTCTGCACGAGAACTTTGCCCAGAAGACCTAACAGCCTTTTGGACTAAGAACCTAGCTATTGGCCCAATTAAATCAGCTAATTCTCGTTCGCACTGATGCACAAAGTTATCGCTGATTACTTGAGGTTCTTGGTTTGGTAAATTATTTGGCTTGATTTCAGATTGAACACTAAGTTGCTGTAGTAAAGTACGTTTATCTAGTAAAAACATTGTTTTCTTCTTAAAATCAATTTGTTGATTTCCTCGAAGATGAAGCGCCAATTGACTAATTAATTCTTCACAGTTGGGCGCTAATGCTGCAACTTGTCGTAGTAATCTTGAGGCAACGGGGCCGACAAATTGCAAAAGAATTGTTTCTAACCGACTGTAATTTTCTGTTGACAGGATAAAAGCAGGCGGATACCCAATTGAGTTTTGTTGAGAAAGTGAGTCTTGAGGCGGTTGTGTAAAAAATGATGATTGAAATGATTGCGCTTCTATTTTAGTATCGAGATGCTTAAGCACCTGTAGAACTTCAGCCGCAGACTGATAGCGCTGTTTGAAGTGGTGTAGAACCATCTTAGATAGCATAGATGCCAACTCAGAACTAACGTTAGCTTGATGCTGCCAAGAAATTTCTCCTGTATCTGGGTCTTCCTCAAAGTTTATCGGATGTACCCCTGTCAGCGATTGAATAGCAATAATGCCCAAGGAATAAATATCGCTGTTGGGGCGCGGCTTACCTTGCGCCTGTTCTGTAGACATATATCCTGGGGTGCCAATGGCAATAGTAGCCGCACTGCGTGCTGGAAATGTAAGCAGTTGAGTTTGGACTTGTTTGACTGCGCCAAAGTCAATCAGCACTAACTTGTCGTCTTGTTGTCGCCTGATTATATTGTCCGGCTTGATATCTCGATGGATAACGTTGCGGCTGTGAATAAATTGCAGAATATCCAACATTTGTTGGAGAAATTGAATTACTTTCTCTTCTATCCAAGGTTGATTGGGGAACAGTTCCGCTTTTAGAGTATGCCCTTCAATGAACTCTTGCACCAAGAAGAACTCTTGGTTGTCTTCAAAATAGGCTAAAAGTCGAGGAATCTGGTCATGGTAACCCAGTTGTTCTAGTGTTTCTGCCTCACCGGTAAATAACCGTCTGGCAGTTTCGAGAAATTCAGGGTTACGACTGACGGGCTTAAGGTGTTTGACAACGCATTTCGGGAATCCTGGTCGGTGGGTGTCTTGGGCTATGTACGTTTGACCGAATCCACCTTTACCTAACACTTGAAGGACTTGGTAACGTCCGTCTAATAATTGTCCTAACATTATGTCACAAGCCTTAAGTCCTCAAATTAATCTTGGCACAACTACCAGCTTTAGGAAGGTTTATTGAGATAGAAACTAGGTAGTGCTGAGATTTTAAGGTTTTTTGAGGATTACACTTTTAAGGAACTGGTTAAAAGATTAGCCGTCTACAGTGAAAAGTCATTGGGCATTAGAAAAGAGGCAAAGGGGCGGGGTGCTGCTTTTGCTGAGGGGAAAACTCTTCTCCCTTGCTCCCTGCCTTTTGCCCCTTGTCCCTTTGCTTCCAACCTCCCGTATGCTTACCCTTTTCATTCGGGGGTTACGTAGTTAACAATGGGTTGAATGTTTTTTAAATAATTCAACTTTATGGCTAGAACTCCAAATGAATATGCCGTATACCTCCTACTGGAAAGCGGCCACCGAGAAGAAGTACGTTTTCCTACTATTCAAGAGTTTCAGAAGTGGTATAGCGGCGAACTTGTGCCAAAATCTGCTTCTAATGACTTTATTAGCGTGCCGATCAAAAATATTCAAGGGGAATATATGGTAGTAAGACCTTCTCGGGTTGTGGCAATCCGGGTAGAACCCGTTTTTAGTTCCAGTGTTGAAAGATTCAACTAAATGATGAGAAAAACCTTTGCTTTGCTTTCCTTAAGTCTGGGAATTGCCCTTGTAAACCCTCTCTGGTCGGCTGTTGCTCAGGTTCCTAACTTCCTGCCGTTGCCAGTACCCATAACTCCTGATCTTCCACCTCAACCAGTACTAATTACTCCTGAGATAACGCCGCCCCTGAAACCAATTGCTATCGGAAGCGATTGTACGTTTCAGCAGACTTGCTTGGGTTTGGATGACCAAATTTGGGGTCAAAGTGGTAAAATAGGTGATCGCAACGCATTGTTGGCTTCCATTGATAACAGTCTGCTTTACCTAACAAAGAAAGAGGCGATCGCAGCATATCAAAATTATCCGATGAAGGAAATTACCCTTGATCGCGTCCAGAGGAGTTTGCTACGCTTCCGCCAACTGGTTGTCAGTTCTAACTCAGCAGCGCAATTACAAGCTGCTGTCAGCCGAGAGTTTGTCTTTTACCAGTCTGTGGGCAACGATGGCAGGGGTACTGTCAAGTTCACAGCTTACTACGAACCTGTTTACACCGCCAGCCGTGTCAGGACTGCAATATATAAGTATCCTCTTTATCGGCTACCACCTAATTTCAGCCAATGGCCCAAACCCCACCCAAAACGAATTGATTTGGAAGGGAAGGATGGTTTAAAAGGGAATAAGAGTAAATTGCGCGGTTTAGAACTACTTTGGTTCCGCGATCGGTTAGAGGCATACATGGTACATATTCAAGGTTCTGCCCAAATTAAATTAACTGATGGCAAAACAACATCAGTTGGCTATGCAGGTGGAACTGATTACCCTTGGACTAGCATCGGTAAAGAACTAGCCAAAGATGGCAAACTTCCACTAGCAGGATTGACAATGCCACGGATGATTAGTTACTTCCGACAAAAACCTCGCGAGTTGAGTAATTATCTACCCCGGTGGAAAAGATTTATTTTTTTCCAAGAAACAGGCGGTAGAGGAGCTACTGGTAGTATTCATGTGCCAGTAACAGCAGAACGTTCCATTGCTACAGATAAGTCTCTCATGCCACCGGGAGCGCTAGCGCTGATTTACAACTCATTTCCCTATCCTGCTGGTGGTGGCAAACTAGAGAGGCGTGCTGTCAGCCGCTTTGTGCTTGACCAGGATACAGGAAGCGCCATCAAAGGCCCCGGCCGGGTGGATTATTTCATGGGATCTGGTAAATTAGCAGGCGATCGCGCTGGCATCACAGGCGGTAATGGTTCACTATATTATTTGCTGCTTAAGGAATAGGGAATAGGGAATAGGGAATAGGGAATAGGGAATAGGGAATAGGGAATAGTTTTCCCAGTCCTCAGTCCCCAGTCCCCACTCCTACCTAATACGGCGGATAAGCAAAATCATCTTCATCAGCATAAACGTAAGAGTTGGAAACTCCTGCCATTGCCAATTTAGGCGTTTCTGATTTTACAGGTTCCTTCCCAAAATCTTTGTATTCTTCAAAAGTCTTACAAATCATTGCAGACTCAAGTGAATCGGAAGCAATTAAGTATTGTGTTAAAGTCCCAACGGTGGGATGTTTATAGTCTACAGTTGAAGCTACGAGAACTGTATTTGGTTCTATACCTCTTTCTTCACACTCAATTATCGGGCAAAAAATCCCGTGAGCGTGGAACAAAGGGCCTTTTGGTGTCAAAGGTTGCTTACGGTAAACAGCATAAGCTTTTTCTAGTTCAGCGACGAATCCACTAACTACTTTGCCTTGTTGATATTCGCAGTAGGTTTTGCTGAAACTCGCTCCGGCGGCACCATTAAGAGTTAGTTGTAGTGGTGATTCATGTAAAAACTTTTTATTCTCTCCCACTAGAAAAATTAAATAGCGAGTAAAGGTTTTAAATTTAAGTTTGTCGGCTAAAAAAGCATCATAATTCTCTTTGAGCGTACCCAGTTTTAAACCACTTTCCCGGTCTTTGACAGACAATGGCCCCCGACGCACTATAACCACGCGTGGAGTAGTGGTAATAAAGACCGTTTCGACTCCAGAGGTAAATTCATGCTCCACTTGTTGCCAATTATCATCTGGCACAAAGCCGACAGCATTGGCATTATCCAGCTTAATCGCCAAACCGTGGGATTGCATACCATCTGTGCCATATCGAGGATTAATCATCTGACACCAGGGAAGGACTTGAGAAGGCGGTGCATTAAATTTATCGTCTTCAAAGTCGAAATTAGCAGATGCTTTCATCGTTTTAGGCTATCAAAGTGTTTTATTGAACAAGTTTATCCGCAGGGCGCTGAGGAAACGAGAGCCAGTTATGTGCTGTAGTTCCCAAATAGGAACTCAAACTGGCATAGTAGTTTTTCCAGATTAAGACAGAATCAATCTATGTTGCAATCCCTGTTTCGTTTTTTAACAACAGATTATCACTTTGGCATATCCTTATTTCCGTCCAATTTTCTGCTATTTTCGGGCGAGAATCCGATAAAATCACTCAATCAGGACTTACGCAAAAATTGTCAAAAAGCTTAATTTATCGTCCGGGTAAGCGCATCTCAAATGGGATTGACAAAACGTACATTTAATGGATTAACCATAGAATAGGGATTTATGGTTCGGTTGATTTCTACAGGCTAATAGTGATGTCTACGATGGTCACTGAGCGGCTGGTGAGCGGAGTCGAACCATGCCGTTCGCGCAGCGTCTCGTAGAGAAGTGCGGGCTACGCCTACGCCTAATTTATTATCAATAAGCTGGCTTTAATGCGATTAGTTAGGTCTTTATTGAGATTAGAGCTTTGTTTTTGACAAGATGCGCTTACCCTGTTTTAGAGAGACTAGGTTTTCAGGTTTTGATGCTTATTTATAAAACCTGAATTTTAGTAGCACAGCATAAGGGGAGCGGTAGAACTAAATTTATTAGCGAATTCCTAATTATTTTCTAGCACTTTTCAACTGTTTCCAGAGAAAATGAATTTATTTATAAGCCTCTTCTGGAGAAAGTTTACCTCCAGTTTGTAGACTACAAATATAGTTTATTCGTTGAGTAAAATCTTGGAGTTTAGCATTAAATACTAAAGACTCTGGTTGAAATTGCCTATAGTATGGACTAAGAGCATATAGTAAATCAGATCGTTGGTTCATAAGTGTTTAAAGTATTAAAAATTATAAATTCTTCCATTGAAAAACTCTAACAAAGCTTTTGCCGACCATTTTGGCAAGCATTACAGGAAGAAGTTTTCGGTTCAAAATCAATACAAGCGATCGCTTCTTCGGAACAAGCTTTAATAGGGTGTACAGTACATTTGAGGCGGTAGTCGTTAGTAAAATATTCACAACCGTGACAGGGAATTTGATGCAACATTTTTAAATAATTGATGCCTTTTTTCAAAGTTAACCAGATACTCATAGCAAAGAGAATCATAATTACGCACGCACAAAAAATGCCAAAAATTGTAGCTAACATTATTTATCCTCATAAAAAATATCGAAAAATTTTCCTAGCCTACTGGTTTTAACCGCAGGTATGATATCAAATTGTCCAACTATGTATTGTTTAAAAAACAGAGTCAAGTATTATAAACTATCTGTATTAAGCCTTAAGCTATATGTCTTAATTACGAATTAGCTTTCCGGCAGGAACAAACTGAATCCAACTGACACAGAGATTGTCAGAAGTCTAGAATCTGTTCTGCTACCAAAGTCGGCTGGAAGAAGTGAAAAAAATGCCGCCCTTGTTGACATTCCCAATAGCGATCGCCTGACATCAAATAAGGTCGCCATCCTCGCAAAGTGTCGGGTTCTACTATGATGTCGTCAGTACTACCACAAACCATCAAGGGTACAGGGACTGGACAGGGAGAGACATTTATCTGTTTAAATAGAGAGTGCGGTGAAAGTGAGCAATTTAAGTCATGCTCTAAAATACTTACTAGACACTTAACAGTGTCTTCGTTTTGATAGCTAAAGAGGTTGTACACCATCGCAGTGAGAATCTTTTGCCGACTCAAAAACGGGCGATGGGTATAATAATGAGCTTGCTGTTTAAACATTTGTATTTCCGAAAAAGTAACCAATTTTTGATATATTTTGCTTTTATTACTGGGCAGATAATACTTGTAAAGACGTAGTATTCTACGTCTTTACATAATGCCTACTAAGTTGCTACATGACTAAATCGAATTGATAGCAATTCCCGCAAATACAGCAACACTATTCAACAATAGATAAGCAAAGATTACTCCACCAATCCCACCAATTAGAAAGCCGTCAGTAAACTGACTCCATCTTTCAGTAGAATTTAGAGTCTGTGGCACACGAGGAACTGTTGCAACCGTTGCTGGTCGTGGATAGATTTCTTGCTGTCTTTCAAAGGTGGTAGTGCCATAAATTGAAAAAGCAATTGTCAGGATCAAAATCAAACTGCCTGCGGCTAGTAAACCAAGCAAGTTACCCATATTAGAATTGCCTAATAAACCTAATGAACCTAATGTTGCAAAAGGGCCAACCAGCCAGTAGCCATGAGCCATACCAATTTCCAATCCCCGCGCCAGAGGAGATATACCACGGCGGTAAATTGGCAAGTATTTGAGAAACTTCAGCGTCAAATCAGAGGAGTTGACTAAGCTTGCTTGATTACTCGTTTGGCGCTCTACCCGTGGCGGCTGAACCATGTCACCATTTTTAAAATCAAATCCGGCGGCGATCGCACGGACACGCAGTGCGTGCCAAATGTGACCTAACAGAAATATTAGCGCTAGGACAAAATGGAAAGTTACTAACCAACCACGAGCAGAAACTATACCAGTAGAAGTTTCTATAGCTTTAACCGGGCCATAAAAAACTTCGGGATAGACGGTGTTATTGACTGAAGCAAAGTATGCTGCTAAAAAGCCCATGTATGCTACAGCACCAATGCTATAAGATAGATATGCTTCCCCTGAGTAAATTAAAACTTGTCGCGCCCAGGCAAATGGCTTAGTCAAGATATGGAAAATACCACCGCCAATTAGCATCAAACCAACCCAGATGTGACCGCCGACAACATCTTCCAAGTTATCGACAGCTGCCATTCCGTCTGATCCCCAAACCCCAAACAGATAGCCAAAGATGCGGAATGGGTTGAGCGTCGGATGATTGATTATCCTTACGTTTCCACCGCCAGCAGCCCAGGGGTCAAATAGTCCACCCCAAAACATTGCCTTGGCAACTAAAGCTAAAGCACCCAAACCTAAAAGCGTTAGGTGAATGCCCAAGATTGTTGTCATCTTGTCTTTATCCTTCCAGTCATAGCCAAAAAAGCCAGCCCAAGTAGGATTGTCTTCTAACACCTCTGGCCCCAGCAGAGAGTGGTAAATACCACCAGCTGCCAGAATTACTGAAGGTATCAGATGCAAGACGCTGATTACGAAGTAGGGATACGTGCTAATAACTTGCCCACCAGCACCGACACCAAAACCCAGAGTTGCTAGATGAGGTAGTATGATTAACCCTTGCTCATACATTGGCTCATTAGGATTGAAGCGCGACAATTCAAACAGGGTCATCCCTCCAGCCCATAATAAAATTAATGCAGAATGGGCAATATGAGCGCCTAGTAATTTTCCTGATAAATTAGTGAGACGAAAGTTACCAGCCCACCAACCAACATCAGGTATCTGTTGCTTATATGGGCTATCTTCAATTACTGCTGTCATTTCCAGTACTCCTTGAGAATTTTTAGCAATATTATTGAGCTTTTACTTCAAAGCAATTGCAAATTTATTGTATTAAATTGAATTTAGCTAATTGGTTGGGGAATTACCGCCTCCTGACTCACCCTACCTTTGCGAAAATCGAACCCACGCGCCCGCAAGGCGTGCCAGATATGACCTTGGAGAAAGAAGAAAGCTAACCAAAAATGGGCATTAGCTAACCAAGTCCGGGCAGTTACAAGGTCAGGATCAGGTGATGAAAAGTACGGCACGATATTCTGTTTAACCACGAGTGCCGGACCATAAAAAACTTCCGGGTAAACAGTAGTGTTTACCGATACGAAGAGAGTTGCAATAAAACCCATCAATGCTAAAGCGCCCAGACTGTATGAGAGGTAAGCTTCTCCAGACCAAACAAATAGTGGATGCGTCCAGGTAAAGGGCTTAGTCACAATGTGGAAAAGTCCACCGAAAATCAATATCGCACCAACCCAAATGTGACCGCCAATCACATCTTCAAGGTTGTCAACACCAGCAATCCAGAATTTACTAATTCCGCCAAACAGATAGCCAAAAATGACACCTGGGTTTAATGTCGGATTTGTAATTACTCGCACATCTTCAATATTGGGGTCGTACAAACCACCAAAGTACATTGCTTTGACAACTAACAAGAATGCTCCAAAACCTAGTAAAACCAGGTGAATACCAAGAATTGTAGTCATTTTGCCTGTATCTGCCCAATCGTAGCCGAAGAAAGGAACTCTGCCCTCTAATTTTTCGGGACCACGTAGGGAATGAAAGATTCCTCCAAAGCCTAGAAAAGCTGAGGAAATCAGATGTAAAGCTCCGATTACGAAATAGGGATAAGTATCCAAAACTGCACCCTCTGCACCTACACCCCAACCTTGAGCAGCTAGGTGAGGTAGCAAAATTAAGCCTTGTTCGTACATCGGGTTTGCTGGATTAAAATGGGCTAGCTCAAATAAAGTCATAGCTCCTGCCCAGAAAACTATCAGACCAGCATGAGCAACATGAGCGCCTAGTAATTTCCCCGATAAGTTAGTCAGCCTTGCGTTACCAGCCCACCAAGGCGAGTCGGCGAGGTCTTGCTCCACCGACAGCGGACTTGTAGAAGTTGTCATTTTACACCTTTCTAAATTTATTGACAATATTATGCAACAACTTAAAAAAAAGCTTACATTAAATTTTTGCTTAATGCAATTAAATTTCATTAATTTTGGGAAGATGGTGACTGACGACTTTCAGTAGACCGAAAAGTTCTGCGATGTACTTTGCCCTAAAAGGAAATCCCAATTTCTCAGTTACGGCTTGGTTTGAGTTTTGGTGTTAGTGGTCAGAAAGAGTTGGAAGGAGAAAGGGAAAGAAATATCACGAGATTGTTTGTTATGTCAGTAGGCTGCTTTGCACGGCAAAGGAATTTGCTGGTGGTATTCGCGGACATTGGGGTATCGAAAATCGCCTGAAGAGTAAGACTATTTTCATCAATAGATTGCAGTAGGGGAAACACCAGGGTGATGTGCGGTTCAATTAAATCAACTTGCGGATCATATTTATGCCTAAATTTATTGATCCGCTCTGTGTTGATATTTAGGTAATATACGAGCGCGTAAGCCATGCTTATGAATACTTTTTCGATGCTACTTTTTGTTCCTCCCGTGGTTAAATCAAGATTAGCCAATTACTATAAACTCAAAGCAGCGAGAGTCTTTAAATCCGGCACTTCTAAGTCAGGTTGACTTACTGCTGATCCTGTGATACTCAGTCCTTTTTGACCGACTCGACGGTTTACCCAGACTGTTGATATTCCCAGAGATTTGGCTGTAAGGATATCGTGATATACACTAGCAGCAACGTGTAATATCTGGTCTAGAGGCAAATCAATTCTTTCAATAGCCAGTCTGAAGTTGTTTAAGGAGGGTTTGTAGCTTTTTGCCTGTTCTGCTGTGATTATCTGGTCAAATTCCACTTTTAAGTGCTTTGCCGAGAAAGCAAAGAGATCGTCATCGACATTTGAGATAATTACCAGCTTAAAGTTTGAAGTGAAAGCTCTAAGTGCCTCAACTGTATCGGGAAAAGGCAGCCAATGTTGAATCGAATCAGCAAGTGAATTTACTTCGTCAGCAGTTGGCTCAAAGCCAAATCGTTCACCAAATTTCTGGACTACTCTTTTCAAAACTTCTCGATATTTGATATATTCTCCTTTTTCCAGTTCTGCTTCAAATTCAGCAAACAGTTCCAGAATTTGCTCGTCATCCAAATTAGTGTTATGTGCTAGCAGAAGTGGCTTTAGTACCCCTAAGATACCGTTCTCCCAATCAATCAGGGTTCCGTAACAATCGAAAGTTAAAGCCTTATACTGATTTAAGTTAATCATTTTTTTATACTTTAGAGCTTGATTAATAGTGTTCAGTTTTCCCAAACCAAAAGACGGGTGAACCCATTTGCGTTGGCGTAGCCCGCCGCAGGCATCGCCACATTTGCCGCTCTTAAAGTCTTGTGAACATTTGTTCTATATCAAAGCAGAGTTTAAGTAGGTAAACAAGAAAAGACCAAACTGTGTGAAGATAAGCAAATAGATGGGCACAAAAAAACTAAACTATCTTAAGAAAGATAAAGTAGGCTAAAATCCACTTGCCTCTTGCCTTTAGCATAGCTGCTTGCTACCTTATTTTAACGACAAATATTTACGCCACCCTACTTCGGGTGTGGGATAATGTTATCTCATATAAGGAATTATTCCTAACTATAGTTTGTATGGATGTTAAATTTCAGGATACACAAGCGAATACCACTGAACAATTAAACTCAAGTAAACAGCCATCTCATAGCAAGCCATCTGTAACTTTTTCCGTAGCAGAGGCAGTGGTTAAAATCCTGGAAGATATGGGAGTGCAGTATGCGTTTGGTGTTTCGGGAGGCGCGATCGCCCCAGTGTGGGCTGCATTACACCAAAGTTCCATCCAAGTGCTGCACTTTCGCCATGAAGCTGGAGCAGCTTTTGCAGCCATTGAGGCGCATTTTGTTAGCGATCGCCCGGTTGTGGTATTCACTACTACAGGGTCGGGGATCACCAACGCTTTGACAGGGTTGTTAGCTGCCCGTTGGGAGGGCGCTAAGGTGATTCTTGTGTCAGCTTCAACTTCAGCACTACAGCGTGGACGGTGGGCTTTCCAGGAAACCAGCGCGTACACTATGCCCAGCACAAGTATTTTTACTTCGGGGCAAATATTCCATTACGCGACTACTCTCGAATGTAGCGATGAACTCCCAGAAGTTTCTCGAAGGCTTGCCCTTGGACTAAGACAACCAGGAGGATTCGTAGCTCATATAAGTATTCCAACAAATATCCAGACAAGTTTACTAAAGATATCATTGCCACGAGTAACTCTGTCTCATGCTGTGGCAACAGTAAGTGAGGAAACAATCGCAGAATGTGTCCGGTTACTGTCTAAAGGGCCCTTTGCCATCTGGGTTGGCTTTGGTGCACGCGATGCTGCAGAAGAGATTCACCAACTTGCTGAGAGAACAGGGGCTGCGGTAATGTGTTCGCCGCGTGGTAAAGGGATTTTTCCCGAAGATCATCCACAATTTGTAGGAGTCACAGGCTTTGCTGGACACAAGTCTGTTTTGACATATATGCAGGAGTACTGTCCTTTGCATACTTTGGTTCTGGGAACACGCCTTGGTGAGTTTACCTCGTTCTGGAACCCTACCATGATTCCCCAGCGAGGATTTTTGCATATTGACATCGACCCAGATGTGCCAGGAGCAGCGTATCCATATGCCGAGACATTTGCTATCCAGTCTGACGTAAAAGTGTTCATAAAGGAGCTGCTGAAGCACTTTTCTATAAGTAATAGTCGCTCAACGGCCGTAACGCTGCCTCGACCTGAACTTGATTTAATCAAGCCCTGTACAGGTGGTTTAGTGCGACCCAAAGTACTTATGGATGCGATTCAACAGGTGATTGTTGAAGGAAGTGATGCAGTAGTGATGGCTGAGTCGGGTAACTCGTTTGCGTGGGGAATTCACCATCTGCGATTTACTAAACTAGGCCGCTTTCGCGTCAGTACTGGCTTTGGGTCTATGGGGCATTTCGTTACGGGTGTTGTAGGTGCGGCACTGGCGAGAAATGGCAAGGCTGTCGCAATTGTCGGGGATGGTGCGATGCTTATGAATAACGAGATAAGTACGGCCGTGCAACACCAAATTTCTGCTGTCTGGATTGTACTTAACGACTCGTGCTACAACATGTGTGACCAGGGAACAACGATGCAAGGGTTCAAAGGTGTAAATGTAGAGATTCCGCAGGCGGATTTCGTTAAGATTGCCTGGGGGATGGGAGCTGATGGGATTCGTGTCGAAAGGGAGTCTGACATTCAGGCTGCACTAGAAAAAGCGCTTGCTTCAACTAATCCGTTCGTTGTTGATGTAATAATTGACCCAAGTTGGAAGGCACCGATTGCAAATCGTATTAATAATTTAATTTCTCAAAGCACTACAAATTATTAAGAGAACCTTGAACATGGTGTACCCCTCAGTAGGCATTTGCTCACTAACAGTCAGCTTTCCTAGCATTAGACGTACAAAAGATTATTACAAACAGAAATACCCTGAGATAGTTGCTCAAGTAGAGCAAAAAAGCTTGGCAAGGATGATCTCTTTAAATAATTCCACGCCCAGCAGCAAGTTTGAGTTAGAGATGATGCCTTATCTGTCAGATCCTTTTCGGGGAACTGTTGAGCAGAGGATACTTGCTCCCAATGAGTCGTCACTAACCCTAGAGTATCGCGCAGCAAAGGATGCTCTCGAAGCGGCAAAGCTTTCTGTCAACGACGTGGATCTTTTGCTCGTCGCCTCGTTTTTACCTGAACAAATCGGATTTGGCAATGCCGCCTTCCTTGCTCGTCAACTGGGGCTACAGTGTGGTGCATGGAATCTTGATGCATCATGTGCTAGTACTCCGATTGCCCTTCAAACTGCTTGTGCTTTAGTACAAGCAGGAATACACCGCAATGTGCTAGTAGCGATCTCATGTACATACTCTCGCTTCTTCGATAAAGACGATACTCTTTCATGGTTTTTTAGCGATGGTGCTGGAGCTTTCCTGGTTAGTTCACTAAAACCGAACCAAGGCATTCTTGGCACAAAGACAGTTAATACCAGTATTTTGTGCGATCAATTCTCTTTTAAACTTACTGAGGACAAACAAGGCAATCAACGGCTTCAGATGCAGGTGCCCAAGGGTACGAACAAAGTGATCGGCGAAACAGCTGCGGATCTACTGCTTACTTGTTGTGAGGGGGCTATTGCTGCTGCTGGCGTAACCTTAGAGCAAATTGACTTTTTTATTTTTAATACTCCGACTGCTTGGTTTGCAAGCTTCTGTACGCGTGTATTGGGCATTGACCCAGAGCGCACAATCAATGTCTACCCTCTCTATGCAAATATTGGACCAGCACTAACCATAGCTAATTTATACCACGCTGTTCAGCTGGGCAAAATTCATGAAAATGACTTGGTTTTGATCTATGGTTTTGGCGCAGCCAGTTCTGCCTCTGCAAGCGTGATGCGCTGGGGCAATGTGACGCTAGGTCCTGTTCCGATCAATGAACCTGATTCGACAGTGAAAAGTTCCGAAACTAGAAGTATCATTCCTTGCTAATATATCCACCAGGATTTAAAACATAGTTAATAGTTAAATGAAAAAAACAATTCTGACGACAGGATTTCTCCTGTTGTCTTTCATGTTTCCGCTTAAAATTCTAGCTGCACAGAATTATCAGGATATTTATGTTTTTGGTGACAGCTTTTCTGATATGGGAAATGCATTCAATGCCACAAATAGAACCTTTCCCCCAAGTCCAACATACTTTGATGGACGTTTTTCCAATGGTCCAGTTTGGGTAGAATATCTGGCACAAGACTTAGGATTATCCTTCAATCCTCGCACTAACTTTGCCTATGGAGGGGCTACCACCGGAGTCGATAACATTAGCGTTCCTGGGTTACCCGGATTGCAACAGCAAATCTCTAGCTTTACAGCAGAAAATCCGTCTGTTAATCCCAACGCCCTCTACATCGTATGGGCTGGTGCTAATGATTACTTCAGTTACTTTGCGGGAAATGTTCCCAACCCTAATCAGACAGTCGCAAATTTATCAGCAGCAGTGACATCCCTTGCTGCCATAGGCGCTCAAGATATTATGGTAGTTAACCAGCCAGATTTGGGAAAGTTTCCAGTTGCAAACTTCAATAGTCAAATACCCAGCTTGTTCAGTACGTTATCTAATGCACATAACTCTGCCTTGGACGCGACCATCAACTTTTTGAGCCAGCAATTAAACCCTGATATCAACATCATTCCTCTTAACATTAATAACTTATTTAGTAGGATCATTGCCGAGCCAAAGGAATTCGGTCTAACGAATGTTACCAACTATTGCTTACAAAAATCGGTAGTGCCTTTAAATTTGCCTACACAACCAGTAGCCTGTAATCCAGATGAGTTTTTATTTTGGGACCCTGTCCATCCTACAACCGCTGCTCATCAGCTAATCGGAGAATATGCATTTTCAGTACTGAAGCCAGCGTCTGTCCCTGAACCTTCTACTGGGTTAGGGGTATTGGCTTTTGGTGCCTTGGGTACAGTTTTGTTCTGGAAACGCGAATAACTATTTGTGTTAGTCCTCTCTAATTCTCAAGCGCACCTAAATTTTTGAGAATAATTTTTTCAGCCTCTTTTAAACCAATCACTCCATTAATATTCATGCCTTCGTAAAGTTTAGAGTTTCTCAAAGTTGTCAAGCACTCACCAGTCTTTACATTCCAAAGCTTTATAGTCTCATCTTCACTACTACTGGCTATGGTTTGAGTGTCAGGACTAAAGGCTACTGACCAGACTAACTTAGAATGTCCCAAGAAAGTTTTTACACAGATGCCTGTACTGACATTCCATAGTTTCACATTTTGATCACCGCTACCACTTGCCAATGTACAAGCATCTAGAAAGGTGACTGAGTATATTGAACTGGTATGTCCCTCTAAAGTTTCAATATTCTGACCTGTGTTGACATTCCACAGCTTGATTGTTTGATCAGTGCTACCACTTGCCAGCGTTCGACCATCAGGACTAAAGGCAAGTGACCATATCCAATCATAATGACCATGCAGAGTCTGAAGACAACGACCACTGGCGACATCCCATAGCCTTATTATTTTATCATGACAACCACTGGCTAGCAGATGACCATCTGGGCTGAAGGCAACCACCCATACCCAATGCATATGCCCTTGCAAAATATCGAGGCACTGACCTGTTTTAATATTCCATAGCCTTACTGTCTGGTCTTGACAACCACTGGCTAGCAGATGACCGTCTGGACTAAAGGCGACTGATGTGACTCGATTACTATGTCCCTGAAAAGTTTTGA
>NZ_CAXTNP010000023.1:33014-42218 GCF_964245575.1 uncultured Nostoc sp.
TCCGAACTAAAAGCGACTGATGTGACTCTATTACTATGTCCCTGAAAAGTTTTGAGGCATTTACCAGTAATAGCGTCCCATAGTTTAACCTTTTGGTCATTACTGCCACTGGCAATAATAAGACCATTTGAACTGAAGGTGACCGACCAAATTCCATTACAATAACCTTGCAATATCTTGAGGCATTTACCAGTGTTGATATCCCAAAGCATTACTGTTTGATCTTCACTGCCACTTGCTAGTTTCGTTCCTCCTGGACTAAAAGCAACTGACGGTATTCTGCTACTATGTCCCTGTAAGGTTGTACAGCAACGACCCGTATTAATATCCCACAGTTTCACCGTTTGGTCATCACTGCTACTTGCTATCGTCTTACCATCAGAACTGAAGACTACTGAATTCACGCAGTCAGTATGACCTTGCAAAATCTGAACAAATTGCTCTGTAAGGAGATCCCATAGCCTCACCGTTTTATCATGACAACCAATAGCCAGAGTTTTACCATCAGGGCTGAAGGCGACTGACCGACTTCCACTATTATCAATCTGCACGGTATTGAGGCATTGCCCAACATTGGTATCCCATAACTTCACAGTTTTGTCATCACTGCCACTGGCAAGCGTGGTACCTTGAGGACTGAAGGCGACTGATGTAACGCGATTACTATGTCCCTGCAAAGTTTTGAAGCATTGCCCGGTGCTGGTATCCCACAGTTTTACTGTTTGGTCTTCACTACTACTGGCAAATATAGTACCTTGTGGACTGAAGGCGACTGACCAAATTCCACCATTATGCTCATTTAAAGTGGTTAGGCATTGCCCAGTGCGAGTATCCCACAGCTTAACTGTTTGATCATCACTTCCACTAGCAAGAATATGACCATCAGGGCTAAAGGTAACTGGCCAGATAAAACCTGTGTGCCCTTTGCAGGTAAGCAGTTGTTTCCCATCCGCAACTTGGTACAAGCAAATTTCATTATTAGTATCCCCCGTAGCCAAAAGTTTTCCATCAGGGCTGAATGCTACAGAATGAATACCGCCGAGGGTTTCGGCAAAAACAGACTTGGCCAAATTGGCATGAGCAAAATTTACATTGTGCAAATTCACACTTCGCAAGTCTGCTTGCCAAACAGTCAGGTAAGAAAAATCATAGCCACTCAGATCAGTTTCTAAATCAGAAAGCAGATTAAGAATGTTGCCAGCTGTATACCCTGGTTCTAGAGGAGATTCTTCTCGCAGTCTTGTAAGAATTTGAATTAACTGATTTTGAATGTTTCTTTTACTTCTTAAAACATTAAGCAACTCATCTATAACCGGTTTGATGATAAGACGAACTTGAGTATCTTTAACATAGTCTTTACCCGTCGCCTTCATCAAAGCATGACATCTGAATAAATCAATATTTTGAGTGACAATCTCTTCACAGACGCGTTCTGTCAAGCTATTAGTCACATACTCCATAACCACAGGCTGGAGCGTAAAAAGTGATCCAGTTTTTTCAATGAGCGTAGGCGTAGCCTTCTCGATTAGCGATCGCCTGCCTAAAGATTCTACAGCCTCTAATAATTTTGCTTGTGGTACTGGTGATACAATATCTTCTCGCAATTCTGAGAGTGTAATCGACTCCCGATTAATAGCTAGCCAGTACATTATGTCTTTTTCTAAATCTGACAAGCGTTCAAATTGCTGCTCTAAAACATCACGAATGTCGCCAAAAACAGATGTGTCTTGTTGTAAAAATTCAGTGACATTACCATCAAAAATATCTTGAATGGTCGTGGCAACTATCTTTAAAGCTAATGGATTGCCTGCATAACGTTCAATCATTACTTTCCATTCATCCTCTGCTGCCGATAGCCCTTTGAGTTTTAAGATATCTTGCCCTTCTGCCACCTTTAAGCCACTCAGTGGTAATGAACGAACAGCTAGTGCTTGTCCTTCTAATAATGCCACTTCTTTGGGTTTTTCCCGACTAGTCAGCACTAAACAGCTTTCGTGAGTTGCTTCTCCCACGCGTCTTAAAAGCTCACCATATTCCTCATATCCTTCTCGATAAATTCCGGCGCGGCTACCACTGCGGAGAATTGACTCTGCATTATCAAGTATCACCAAACAGCGATGATTTTGTAAATAATAGAGTAGCCGCGATCCCCTCTCGCTAAAGCTTTCTGGTAAGTTTGCTTCCGTTTCCTGCTCGTCAGATAAAAATTGGATTAAGTTACCTAGAATAATTTTAGCAGGTGGAGCTTCTCGTAGCGATCGCCAGATCACATATTCAAAGTTGTCCTGAATCTGTTGAGCAAGCTTTACAGACAGTGCCGTTTTCCCAATACCTCCTATTCCTAATAGTGCCACCAATCGGCAGTGCTCATCAAGAATCCATTGCTCTAGCGTAGTAAGTTCTTCTATACGTCCATAAAAAACTGAGTTAAAGATAGCTTCTCCCCAATCTAAACGATTATTTGAACTTAAATAGTCACTTTTATCTATTTTTAAATTAAAAGCCGAAAAAAGCTTCTCAATAGTCTGTTTGTCAACTCCTCCTTCCCGATTCAATACTTTCGAGATGGTAGCGGAATATAACCCAGAGCGTGCGCTCATTTCTTCAAGAGTATATCTGTTTCCAAAATTTTCCTTTGCTTCTGACTGATGCTTTGCTTCCTTAATTTTTTGTAACCCCTTGTTAGTAAGTGCAATGCCACGCTTGCGTCTCCAATTCTGTAAAGTCATGTATTAACTCACTGTTAGTGTAATCACCTTTGATTAAAAGGAATTATCTACTAGGTTGCTATAGATATGGGGTGATAGCCATAACAAACGAATAATCTTATGTTGCAAAGGATTCAAAACAGGTATATTACCAAAATATTCCCTGAGAAAAACCACTTTTGGCAATCTACTTGTCTCGGCAATTCAACACCGCTTGCTCAACAGACAATCTGGTCTGTGGGGCATTGCTGACATCATCTCTTCAGCCGAAAGCTTCTTGCACTTGGGTAATGGCAGATTCATTACGTGTGGGGTTAATTATTTAATACCTCGAATTTTCAGTAATAGACTTGGGATGTAAAACTTAAGTTCAATCTCAAAATCCTGATTTTCACTGGTAAAGACGTTTCTGAATTGGCAAGCTTGATAAGGAAAGTTTGTATATATCTAGCCTATCAATCAATGAATAAAACTGCTGCACTTAAATTTCCTCGTTTGGCAACCTCCAGTAAAAAAAGGGCGCTTAAGCGAATTACCTTAAACTTGACATCAGATGAAGCTCAGAACCTTGAAAAGTATTGTGAACAAACAGGCAGACCAGCAATAGATGTAATTCGGGAACTCATTCAAGCCTTGCCTTGACCTGACTTTTCATGCCAAGTCTGAAAAGCCCCAGTCTAGAAGAGTCACGGCTAAAGTAGAAGGGGTTGCAGATTTGGGCAAAGGTTTTTAAATTTACTCTGACAAGAGTAATTCAAGAACGGTAATCATAGATTAGACCCTCACGACTGGATATTTATTATTTAAATACTGTTGTTTGTTGCGAAAATACTAAAAAATAAGGGTTAGAAATTATTTTCTGACGGAAGTTCCGACAGAATAAGGATACTGGACGAAGCTGAGAAACAGTCTCTTACTCATCATTTAGCAACTCAATAATAGTTATCATATCATCTTGTTTTTGGCGTGCTGCGCTCGTTTACGGCGGGCATAGCACGCCTTAACTCAATTTTTACATCCCTCGCAATCCTCACAAAAAATTACCACTCGTTAATTTAACACCTCCAATTCAACCAAATTATAATGCTTATATCTTGAGAATGAACCAAGGGGAAATGGTTCGCAAATCTACTTTTATTTTATCAGTGGCAAAGCTCGAATCAGTTCTCGAATCACATCCGTTGCTGGTCTACCTGTCTGTTCACAGTACTTTTCAAGGTTCTTGGCTTCATTTGATGCCAGGTTTATAGTGATTCGTTTGACGGCCCATTTTTTGTTCATGCTCAAACAAGATAAATCGTGTAATCATAGCTTCAAACCCTGATTTTACCTTCCCAACAGGAAAGTAACCTAAATTTAGGATATGCCGAGATACCTTTTAAAGAGGGCAGTTGTAAATAAATATTGCAGATATGCTTTACTGATTTACTAACTTGTCCAGAAATGATATACGAGCAATTAATATTTAGGACTCTAAAATCCAAATACGCTGTTGAAATTAGTAGGTTGAGATGAGGATGTGGGTAAATATTTATTCTTTGCGTCGCTCTCTACCCACGATTTGCTGATTGATAGCCTACTATTAGGGCATTTAGTTACTTCTAGATGCTCCAAATTTTGCCGCCTCTTAATTTAATTGTCAACCAGCTTTCCTCACCTTGATAACCCAGGTTACTTTGGCAGAATGCCTATTTATATCGTTCTGATTAGATTTTTAATTAAAGTTTAATTGCAATCAGTTTAGTATTCATAATACTGAAAAACGCCTTAACCTAAATTTGTACTAATTTTAACTCAACCTTTGCTTACACTGTATGCCTTAGTAAGAAGATTATGTAGTAACTATGTTAAAGTACAGTATTTCTATCGAGATTTAGATGTATTGCTACCATTAATCCAGAGTTAAAAGCCAAATTGGAGGTTATTACGAGTTGCTGTTTACTGCATTAAAGATTGTAGATTCATGAAACTGCAACTCACCCAATTACATATACTCTCTCGCCAAATTAACTGGAGTGTAGACCCATGAAATGCACAGATGATGCAAGCATCATAGAAAATCAGGTGTCTACGCCTACAGCATAAAATTTGCATATTTTCTGTGGAGTTTTCTTGACTTACTTGAGGAGTACAAATGCTTGAGGCTATCGCTGTTGCTTGGTTATTACTGTTTTTTGGCGATTTTTTATCTACATTCTTTTACCACGTACCCCAGCACGTTTTTGGTAGCCTACATCTAAAAACGCACCACTCTTGGAAGAAGGACTTCCGCCACTACGCTATTTTGACTTTTAATCCCCAGGTTCTTTTAGATGGTATCTTGGGAGCTTTGCCTTATGTACTTGTAGCAGTAGTCTGGTGGTCTTTTTCTCCCATCGGCGTTATCTCTGGATTACTGCTTGGTCAGTTTCATGTATGGTGGAGACACATAAGTGTACTAGGTTGGCAAACTTCAAAGCCTGTCAATATTTTATGCCAAATTCTATTTATTACTACTCCTGAGAGACACTGGTTGCACCATCACAAAACTAATTTGGGTTTCGGTGATATTTTCACGTTCTTTGAACAACCTGCACAAATGTGGTTACGCTGGCTTCGCCTACTCAGACTTCGTTTTCGCTACTCTCGAATCTAACTGAAGCTACTGCTTACCTAAATACTTTTTCAAATTACCAAAAAAGCTGCGATCGCAGCTTTTTTTGCTAACCTTTTTATGTTTTGCCACAAAAAGGATTATTCCAGTCTCACAAATGCGCTCACCTACATACTCAAAAAAGCTGAGTCCCAATTTACGAGTAGTAGCAACAAGAGACATGAATTGACCATAGATTTAAATCTATGCTTTTTTATAATTATAAAGAAAATCTTTAGAAATTTTCTAAAACTTATCAAAAAATAAGCGAGTTATACGGACGGAAGCACGCCTCTGTAAGGAGTTTAAAGGTATTTGTTACCACTCAACTTCGCTGTTATATCGCCGATCTTTTTGGGAAAAATAGTCTTAATTAGTAAATTATTATATTACTAGATTTTTATGACAATTCCTCTCTTTTTTGGAGATGCTAGGCGTAGCTTGCTTATCCGTTCGTGGAGCGTCCCGCAGGGAAGGGGTACAGATAAGCAAGCTAACGCAATCGAACAGAAATGCAAACCAAAAGGGGATTCTACCCCGGATGATTTGGCAGCCCTGAACAAGAGTTCAGTGGGAATCTTAAACCCAAGACCAGTTTGGTCGCAGCAGGAGTTAGGGGTCATTTCCCCCCGTTCCCTGCCCCCTTTTGCCTGCCTCTTCGTTAATAACCTGGTTGGCTTGAATGCGGTCGAGGTGTTTCATGTCCGCAGTTAGCCTCAGAAAGATGCTCAACAAAAAAGAGTTGCCATCTCTCCTTCATAACTTAATCTACCAGTTTAACATTGCGATTGATGTTGAACTAGTAGACGGCACGAAACTGATTAGCATTGGGGAGCAAACTGCGAAAAACCGATATCCAATCGAGGTGTCAGGAGAAATCATCGGTTGGGTTGTTGGAGAAGAACAGGCAACTCTACTTGCGACTTTGCTCTCGTTTCTAGCAAAGCAGGAAGCTGAGAAAAAAATACTCGCCAAAGAATTGCTGGAACGATACCAGGAAATTGATTTGTTTGACGATATCTCGACTCAACTCACAACAAGTTTGGATACTCGACAGATTGCCCAACTTGTGCTTCAAGAATTGAGTCAATTAATTGAATCATCTGCGGGGATGATTCTGCTTTTGAGTCCAGATGCAACTGCGTTTGAAATCATTGGTGAATTTGGAGTATTTTTTGACCACAGTCAGCCGGAACCGGGTAAGGGAATTATTGGTAACATTGTGCAATCTAACCGAGCAGAACTTGTCAATGATGTGCAAGCCGATTCTCGATTAGAAGGGCAAAAAAACGTTGCTGCAATGATTTGTGTACCGTTGCGAGCCAAAGAGCGGGTACTAGGAGCGATCGCTATTGGAACGGCCAAAACTGACTCATACAAGGCTGAACACCTGAAACTGGTGAGTATCTTTGCCTCTCAAACAGCGATCGCTATTGAAAAAGCTGTGCTTTACGAGCAAAGCACTCAAGCAGCCGTCCAGGCAAAAGCCCAGACACAGAAGCTTCAGCAAGCTCTTCATGAGCTGCAATTAGCCCAAACTCAGTTAATCCAAAGCGAAAAAATGTCCAGTCTCGGGCAACTCATTGCCGGAGTTGCCCACGAAATCAACAACCCGGTTAACTTTATTTGCGGCAATTTAAGGTATGTTGCCGAATATGCCCAAGACTTGTTGCACCTGTTAGAAAAGTATCAGAAATTCCTACCTGTTGCTCCTCCAGAACTGGAATCAGATTTAGACAATATAGACCTGGAATTTATCATGCAGGATTTGCCTAAACTGCTAGATTCGATGAAACTGGGCACAGGTCGCATCGTCGAAATTGTCCAATCCCTGAAAAACTTCTCCCGCCATGATGAAGCTGAAATGAAAGCCGTGAACATCCACGATGGCATTGATGGAACCTTAATGATTCTTCATCATCGCCTGAAAGCAGATGTTCATCGTCCGGCAATTGAAATCGTTAAAGACTATGCAAAACTTCCCCTGATTGAATGCTATCCCGGACAGTTGAATCAGGTGTTTATGAACATCCTGGCAAATGCCATTGATGCTTTGGAAGAAAGTATGGAAAATTGGGGAGTTAAAAATAATCCCCAATCCCCAACCCCCAATCCCCAAATCACAATTCGTACCATAGCCATTGACCACCAGTGGGTTGTAATTCGCATCGCTGACAACGGCCCAGGCATGAAGGAGGAGGTAATTCGCCGCATTTACGATCCCTTCTTCACCACGAAAGATGTTGGCAAGGGAACCGGGTTAGGCATGGCAATCAGCTACCAAATTGTTGTAGACAAACATGGGGGAATGCTCAAGTGTCGTTCTCAACCGGGTGAAGGAACAGAATTCTGGATTCAGATTCCAGTAAATTGTGCATTGACAGACGCTGTTAAAGAACAAAATAGCACCTCTGCCTTGACAACTCCCACAACACAATCATCTTCTACTCCCGATACCGACGGCTTCATTCCATCAACAGTTCCAATGCTCAAACCGACGGATTTGTTGATCTGCCACACTCAATTGATCCAGCGACTTTCACAGCACAGTCCAGAGGTGGAAGGTGCATCACCCGATCAAATTTACCAGATGTTCCAACGCCACCCAATTTCCTTAAAGCTTTACGCCACTTTGTTGTCTTGGTTCTGTTGTTCTAACCCTACCCAAATACGCCACTAAAGAAACCTCAACCATGTTTAACCAACTCGATGAATACAACAGTCAGCTATTTGAACAATGTCCTGTTGGGCTAATACTATGCCGAACAGATGGGACGCTAATTAACATCAACCCCGCCTATGCTGCCATTTTGGGGCGCACTGTTCCAGAAACCCTGAATCTCAACTACTGGCAAATTACTCCGGAAAATTATGCCGCCAAGCAAGCTCTGCTAGAGAACCTAGAACGGACTGGTCGCTACGGGCCTGAAGAGAAGGAGTTAATCCACAAAGACGGGCATCTGGTTCCGGTCAGAATTTCTGGACTGATGATTGAGAAAGATGGAGAACGCCTGATCTGGTCAAGTGTGGAAGATATTAGCGACTTCAGGCGTGCCCAGCAGGAACGTCAACACTCCGAAAAAATCTTGAAACGGAGCGAAGCACGATACCGCTCTCTGGTCAAAACTAATACGCAAATTATCTGGGTCAGCACACCAGAAGGAATTTGCTTTGAATTGACAGACTGGATCGCCTACACAGGTCAAAGTTTAGCTGAAGCGGAAAATGGGGGCTGGATTGATGCTGTACATCCCGATGATCGTGGCTATACCGGAGAAGCCTGGGGTGTTGCTGTAGCAAACGTGAGCATGTATCAAATTGAATACCGAATTTGTGGCAAGGATGGTAATTATCGCTACTTTTGGGTCTGGGGTGCCCCCGTCATCGAAGATGATGGTAGCGTTCAGGAGTGGATTGGCACTTGCACCGATATTCACGATCGCAAGCTGGCAGAAGCCGAAAATCAGCGTCTTAAAGAACGATATAGCTCCTTAGTAACTGCTAGTTCACAGATCGTCTGGGGAGCTACTCCAGAAGGACTGGGAATAAGCAGTGAAATGCTTACCTGGATGGCCTATACGGGGCAGAGCAAAGCTGAAGTTGAAGGTTGGGGCTGGATTGATCCAATTCACCCCGATGACCGTGCTAGATCCATAGAAGTTTGGAATGCTGCTGTGGCGAACCGGGGGATTTACCAAACCGAATATCGGGTGCGTGGCAAGGATGGTACATACCGCTACTTCTCTGTCTGTGGTGCCCCCGTCTTGGAAAAAGACGGCAGTATTCGGGAATGGATTGGCACCTGTACTGATATTCACGATCGCAAGCAGGCAGAAGCTGAAAATCAACGCTTATTAGATATGT
>NZ_CAXTNP010000023.1:42318-45996 GCF_964245575.1 uncultured Nostoc sp.
GATATTCACGATCGCAAGCAGGCAGAAGCTGAAAATCAACGCTTATTAGATATGTTGAATCATTCCAGCGATGCCATCATCGTCCGCGACATGACCGAAAAAATCTTGTACTGGAATCAAGGTGCCGAAAGTCTCTACGGTTGGACGCGTGAGGAAGTAAAAGGCCAATACATTCACGCATTTATTAAAAAAACCTTTCCAAAACCAAAACAAGAAATTATCGCAGAGTTATTAGAGCAAGGCAATTGGGAAGGAGAAGTACAACATCTCACTCATGAGAGCAGACTGATTACCGTGCAGAGCCGATGGACGTTGCAACGGGACATCTCTGGTCAGCCCTGCGCGGTGCTGGAAATTAATACTGACATTACTGCCCGCAAACAAGCAGAAATCACTCTGCGGCAACTAAATCAAGACCTAGAAGCCAGAGTTGCAGAGCGGACGGCTGCGCTGCAAAATACCCTAGCAGAAGCACAGGGATTAAATGCCATTTTAGATAACTTAGCAGATGGTTTGTTAGTGGCAGACACCGCAGGACAAATAACCCACTTCAATCCTGCCTTTTTAGCCATGTATGAATTGACAGCTACCGCCCTCAACGGTCATTACCGAGAATTGCCGATATCTGGTTTAGTAGACCTGGTTGCACGCACTCAGTCCCATCCCCAAGAGGTTTTCTCTGCCGAAGTTGCACTGACCAAAGAACGCATTGGTCAAGCAGTGGCGACTGCCATTTTCAAAAAGACAGTAGACCCAGAACCCTCTGCCTGCTTTGGTTCAGCACTGCTGATTCGAGATGTGACAGCAGAAAAGGAAATCGACCAAATGAAGACCGATTTCATCTCAACAGTTTCCCATGAGCTGCGGACGCCACTGACTTCTGTCCTCGGTTTTGCGTCGATCATTAAAGAAAAGCTGGAAACCGATGTGTTCCCAATGATTTCTACCGAAGACCGCAAGCTTCAGAAAACGATTAAGCGGGTGGCTGACAATCTTAACATTATTGTCTCGGAAGCAGAACGGCTTACGTCTTTGATTAACGATGTCCTGGACATCGCTAAGATGGAAGCAGGTAAGGTGGAATGGCAGATGCAGCCAATTGATCCTTGCGAATTACTGGATTGGGCAACCAATTCTACCGCCGGGTTATTTGAAACCAATGGCTTGCAGCTGGTGTGCGAGATTGAACCTGGACTGCCTCAGATAGTAGGCGATCGCAACCGTTTGCTGCAAGTTTTAATCAACCTGATTTCCAATGCAGTTAAGTTTACCGAATCTGGTTGTATCACCTGCCGCGTCAAACAAGAAAACGACGGTGTTTGCATCAGCGTCATTGATACAGGCATTGGGATTGCGCCTGAAGACCAGCCGAAAGTATTCGAGAAATTCCGCCAAGTTGGCGACACCCTCACCGACAAACCCAAAGGCACAGGATTAGGACTGCCCATCTGTAAACAAATCGTCGATCATCACGGCGGTAGAATCTGGGTTGAGAGTGAACCAGGTAAAGGCAGCATATTCTCGTTTATCATTCCCACCTACGCCAGCGATCAAAAAAATACTGCTAATCTGAATTTGGATACGCTAGTCAAACAACTCAAAGAACACGTCATCACCAAAAATGCTGTGCTGAACCAAAACCGTAAAACCATTTTGGTTGTAGATGATGACGCTAACATTCGGGAATTGCTCCGCCAACAACTGGAAAACGAAGGCTACAATGTTCGCGAAGCAAAGGACGGCATGGATGCAATTCATCAAATCAAAATATCCCGCCCCAATCTCATCCTCTTGGACGTGATGATGCCCCAAATCAACGGCTTCGATGTGGCAGCCGTTCTCAAAAACGATCCTCAAACCGCAGACATTCCGATTATTATTCTGTCAATTATTGAAAACAAAGAACGGGGCTACCATATTGGCATCGATCGCTATCTCACCAAGCCCATTGACACAGAAAAACTCCTCAACGAAATTGGCTCACTGCTTTACCAAGGCACTTCTAGTAAAAAGGTATTGGTTGTAGATAAAAATGCATCAGCCTTAAAAACCCTAGCAGATGTACTGCAAACTCAGGGATACAGCGTAATTGAAGCTTCCGATCCGCAAGAATGCATTTATAAAGCCCTGTCAGCCAAACCTGACATGATTATCATTGATTCTATCTTTTCTCAAGAAGCCGATTTGGTAAAAACCCTACGCTTTGAGAAGGAGTTGGAAAATGTATTTTTTATTATGCTGTCTGAACAGTAATCGCTAGCTAGGGAGTAGGGATTGGAGACTGGGGACTAGGAAGGAATTATTCTAATCCTCAATCTTTAATTTCCAATGCCCAATGCCCAATGCCCAATCCCCAATCCTTAATCCCTATGACCCAAAAAATTCTAATTGTTGACGATGAACCTAATATCTTGATTTTGATGGAACAAGCCTTAGAAGCATTAGAAGATGAGGGTGTTGAACTTCTAACTGCTAGAAATGGAGAAGAAGCTCTCGAAACCATCAAAACTGAAAAACCAAACCTGGTTTTTCTTGATGTGATGATGCCGAAAATGAATGGTTTGCAAGTCTGCCATATTGTAAAAAACGACCTGCAAATGGCTGACATATACATTGTAATCTTGACAGCTAAAGGACAGGAATTTGATAAACAAAAAGGAATTGAGGTTGGTGCAGACTTATATTTAACTAAACCATTTCGCCCTAAAGAAGTACTTGAAAAATCAATACAGGTGTTGGGTTTGTGAGAAAAGTTATGAAGGCTTTTCATCTGCTTTAGCAGTACTTAGAACAATCGGCACAAATCTGGTTACGCTGCCTATCCCTGCTAACACTTCGTTAATAGATCAACGGTTAGCAGTACTCATATCAGGGTACCCGGATTTCTCACCACATCTCTCAAATCCTGCGCTTGTGCAGGGGAGCAGGGGAGAGTTCTTGTACAAGTTCTTTCCCCCTCTGCCCCTCTGCCCCTCAAGCTTGTGAGAAATGCGGGGGTAGCGCTCACCTGCTGCCACATTTTTAGGTGCAACTGCTTCCAGTCGATTCAACTCATGTTCAGTCAAGGTAATTTCGGTAGCTCCAACATTCTCCTCCAAGTCAGGTACGGCGTTTTGTACCACGAATTGGGACAATATCTTTTCCTTATGGGCTATAGGGAACAAACCCAATTCCTATACACTTAGAAGTATTTACTGATAAAAGTAGTTAAAAAATATTTTGAATCAAATAGACTGATAATTGATTTTTATATACACATCTTTATACTGCGGAAAACGCTGTCCTCAATTATGGTCTAAATATTTACACCTTAGTTTGAACATAAGTTTTAGAGAAGTTTTAATCAAATAATATACATCAAATGGCGATTGTTAAAGCTAGACCACATTACTACGACTTCAAATGTATATGCTTTTAAACGTGGCGAACGTGTCTAATGAGGCCAAATTTTATTAGCTTTTTCATTAACTTAACTTTATTAAACTACTTTTGTAATTCAGTAAACACTTATTTTAATAATTCAGTAAATGTAAAGTTATCAGCTTACTTAAAAATAGTATAAATTCAGCTTAATGCTTTCATTATCACAGGCTCTAGCACCAAAATCAGGATTTTTACCTCATAGAAAAAATAATTGATGAATTTATGCACATATAATCTCAATAATTTATAATAGTT
>NZ_CAXTNP010000024.1:0-24062 GCF_964245575.1 uncultured Nostoc sp.
GGATGGTTCACCCACTGCTGTTACTATATTTCACCCAACTGAGAACCGCTATACTACTGTAATCGCATTTCCATCTAGTGCTTTTTTGAGTTTATTTAATCTTCGTTGTTTTAATTTATCTAATGACCAATCTGAATTGGCTAAAAAATGATGTAATGACTGTGCGGAGTTTATACTTACAAGTTTCGCTATCTCTGTCAATGATTTTCTTTTAATTTGTGACATTATTCCCAGATGTAAATATTTGAAGCATTCATAATTTCTTACCTCTTTAAACAGGTCTTCATACTCTGCACAATATTCATCTATGGTAGCAATTGTTGGGTGAGCATCTCTTGCCAAATGTTTCAAGATTTGTAATTCTACATCCATTGCCCTACTTACCTTTCAGAGTTTTATTTTTTTATTCTTTTATTCAGAATACCCGGAAAGTGACAGAAGAGGGTTATAGCAATAGCCAGATGAGTTAGGACGAGTTAGGACGCTAAACGCAAGACAGATTCCATCGTTTCTCGAAGAGAATCAAACTGCTGGATTTGTTTGCGAATTCGACTTTTCAGCCAAGACCAGCATTTCTCAATTCGGTTGAGGTCTGGGGAATAAGCTGGCAAATACAAAACTTCACAGCCAGCATCTCGAATCAATTGTTCAATACATCCACCTTTATGAAAGGTAGCATTGTCCATCGTCACAACTTGACAAAAGTTTGAGTACAGGGATTAAGCAAGTTTTTAGCCAGGTTTCAAACACATCTCGTTTCCTTGAACCTTCAATAGTGAAAGGAGCCATCAACTTCTGATCACACAGTGCGGCAATCATATTCACCCGCCCTTGACGCCGCCCAGACTTGAGAGCATAGAAGCGCTCTCCTTTCTGATTCCAGCCATAGCCATAATCGTCTCGATTATCCATGCCAGACTCATCAACATAGACAACCATATTTTTTTCAAGCTTTGCTATCTGAGCAATAAACGAACTTCGTTTGTACTCGTCTCGTTCTTGATAACCATAGGTCTTTTTTTTCGCGTGAATCCGATTTTCTCTAACCCACGGGAGATAGTACGCGCACTAATCTCGTCTTCCCATAATTGTGCCATCTGGGCTTGAGTCTTATCCCCGTGTACTTTCACAAAAGCTCGAAATTTCGAGCGCTGCGGTGATTTTCTGATTATGTCCAGGCGATTGATTGGGCTTGGCCTGGAAATCTCCAGTTTCTGCAAAGCGTTTCAGCCACAAATTAATTGTGTTTCGACTGATGTTGAACAGTTCACTTACTTCGCTTTTCTTTAGCCCGTTCAATTCAATGGCTTCAATTACCTTCCGGCGGAAATCGTAACTGTAAGGGTTTGCCATTGGTAATCAGTCCTAATTTCGGAACGCAACACTCTTTCTAGTCTACGTCCTAACTGTACTGGCGATTGCTATATTTACCCGGTACTAGTTCTAACAAAGGCACTGTAGTTATTGTTGATCCAGCTAATTCCGACACAAGTACAATGTTTGTACCTTCAGATGAATTGCAATACTACAATAACTTAAGGTAAGAAGCAAATTTATTTAACTCAGTAAAAAGACCGAGCTTGTTGAGCTAAATAATTTATCTACTTCATTGCATCAATGATTTTCCCTATTTGGAAAAGTAACTCCTCCACATTTGCCCTTGACGCACCTATTCGAGTCGAAAACTCGCTCATATCTAATCCGTTGCATACCTCATTTAAAGCATTGTTTATAATTACCACTTCTTCTTGACTCAAACGAATCGTGGTTATCTCTTTTTCTACCTGCTCTATCTGCATAAAGTTACATTTCTTAGGTGTATGGACAGTATCTCTTGGAGGATGATGTACTTTTAATTTTAAGCTGTCGAGTAGCGATCGCAATCTATTCTTGGCTTGATTACCTAACTCTAACGCATCAATATTAAGCTTTGCTTTACTGGTCTAAGCCGCTTTGAGCCAATCACAGACCACAGATTTACACCCGTCCGTAAAGCTGACCCAAACCTGCCATTGCCCCAGGCATCTGTTCCAGTAAGGCTCACCATCAGCAACGCCAACAGCCGAGCCGATTGTGGAGACTAATTCTTGGTAGAAGGAACCAGCGCTGTCCAACCCCTGCCTTATTTTCAGCATCAGCCCCTTCCATCCAAGGAATTGGGAACTGGACACTACCTCTTCTAAAATTTGAGAGGTTGTGTCAATGGCTGATGTTGCTATATCTATATTATTCGTGCCTGACACCACTGAAGTACTTTTGGGGATTAACTGTGAGGTGGTGTCAATGACTGGTGTGGTTAATACTATATTATTAGTGCCTGACACGGAATCAGAAACAGCATTTTGGGCGCTGGCTAATACAAATGCTTCATCCCGATTTAACCACCGCTCGAAAATCAAATCACGCTCATCATCGGGTATAACAAACTGATAAACGCACTCCCGGTTGTCTCGTGAACCAAGCCGACCCACATAGTCCAGTTTTAAGTCAATCTTATCAAGCAGCTTTTGTGCGATCGCAATTGGGGTGAGTCCTTCAGAGATACTAACATTCAAGTAATTTTTGATAACGTGCCGATGCTTTAGGGCCAGTGCCTTAAACTCCACCATCTTTTCGTCGCTGCCACGTAACTGAACGTCTTGTATCAATACCTCTGCCAATTTACGAGGGTTCAACGCCAGTGGAAACGGGATGAATACGTCCTAAAGCAGTAAGCTTGGCAAAAATCTGGGTTAATAAAATAGGCTCAGGGATTTCGGGAAGCATTTTTAATATTTCACGAACATATCGAAAACCACGATGGTAAGCCTTAAGGTCAATAATGCCAGAACCGGGATTGAGTTGCTGGAAATCAGCGAGAAGATAGTGGGACAAATTGACCATAAAAAATGCTAAATTAGAAGCATTAGTCACGGCAGTTTGGCTCAGGTTCATGAAATCTTCTAATCCCCAAAACTGCTTGGCATCCCGAAAATTAAACTCGATTTGGAAACGGAGTTTGTAATAGTCGATAATTTTTTAAAATGACAGAGTTAGGTCGCTAGAAAAAAGAATTACATGGCTGGAAGCATTAGTTTTAAGATTGGTTTTGACCAAAATCACTACATTGAGAGCCTGGGCAAATTCTTTGTGAAGAAGAGTGGCTTGATAAATATCAGTTTGAATCTCATCCTCAATAGCACTTTTACATAAATATTTGTCAGGTATATTACGATAGTCTAGCTTGTCACCGTATTTATGACGAGAGCGTTTATTGGAGTCAGGATTTTCATAAGGGAAGTATAATGCTTAATCATGGCGCAATTTGGAAATTCTGTGCAAGTTGACTTGCCGAGCCATCTGCAAAGCATTGTTGTTACCAAAATGACCATCTACTACCAAGTAGGTCAGGGGAATAGAGTTAGCTAATAACTTGAATAGTGAACTAATCATTTTTTGAATTAGTATTAATTCAGATGTTAATATCACTTCCTTTTTATTTTTGTTTTTACTTCCTTTTGGTCGCCCACGCCCACGTTTTTCTTTCTTGTTTGGTTTCTCGATTGCCGAGGTACTTTTTGTTTGAGTATCTTTCTTTATTACCTGTTCTATCTGAATCGGAAACGAGTGTCTCTGTTCAACACTCACTAATGATAATACAAAGAAAGATAATCCTGATATCGGTTTATTGGCTAGGCTAGAAAAGAATCTATCTAATCCATAAGTCTTTTTACCCGATTTGCTGACTACAACTTCATCTCCTGCAAGCAAATATACTTCATTCGCACGTAATAAATGCTTGCGGAAAAATAGCCAAAACAAAGTCGCCCAAGGTATTACTGTATGAAAGAATCTCAACATTGTCCGATAACTACCGCCAATCCCTGCCCAACGGGACATTCCCAACATGGTGACTCGGCCGCTCATTGCTAACATAGCCAAAATTATTTGGTTCAATTGCCACATCGTCGTAGCGTTGATCTGCGGTAGCAAGCATTGTAGCAGTGATAAGATATCGGGCATGGGCTGATTGTGGTTTTTGAGTTGTCGTTGTGAGAGACAATAACTCTACTATGGCAGCCCTATCTCTTCAAAGTTTGCGATCGCACCCAAGCTTGGAAATTTATGCGAAGACAATAACTCTATTACATCGGCTCTCTCTCTTCATCCTTTTATTTTGGCTAAGGTATTGAGAGAACATCATTATTTTTCCTGGTTCCCTCAAAATTAGCGGATGGAATCGAAAAAGGATAATTATTTTCAGCTTCGGTACGGTTATATCCCACAACCCAACCAATATCTCCTATTTTTCCGCTACTGTTGATAGTCTGCTGATTTAACCCATACGCACCAAAATTAACACCTGCTTGCGTTGTCACTTTTTCTGTAGGACGACGAGTGATAATGTTAATCACCCCTCCAATTGCATCGGAACCATAAAGGGTAGAACCACCACCTGGTAATACTTCGATTCTTTCAACGATATTGGTAGTAAATTCTGAAAGGTCAAAACCACCAGAACCAAGTTCGTTAATTGGTCTACCATCAAGCAAAATCAAGACTTGTGCAGAGTTAGAACCTCGGATAAATTGACCGCTTAAGGCGTTTACTTCTGTGCCAACAGTACCATCAGGCAAGATACCTGTCAGGAATTTTAGCGCTTCTCTGACAGTTTTAGCACCCTGCGCTTCCATCTCTTCACCTGTAATTACGTAAACCGGACGGGTAGAATCTTTGTGCGATTCGTTCAGCCTAAACCCGACAAGGGAGGACGGCTGGCTTTGGTTGAGTAACCCAAATCGGGTAGAGTTCGCACTTTTATCCTCAACCAATGACAACTCACTATTCATGTAGGTGAGAAAATCTAGCCAAGCAATAGCTTAGACAGCTAGAGGAGGAAGGGAAAGATTGAAGTTATTCAACTTGAATTATAACCCAGTCCAGAATACACCAAGTCCTACTGTCCCGGTGCGGGATTGAAAGCACACAGCGCCCCTACCGCGAGGTAGGTGAGGAGTTTCCCCTGTATCTGGATTGACGACCCAGATGTAGAAGCGGGAGTGAAAGCGGTTGAGGCAGTAATAGCTGAAAGTGCAAGCCGCTAGCAAGAGTCTATGGGTAGAGCAGGCAAAGTGTCGTATGAACCATCGTCACCACCCGCCAAGGGAAATAAGCTTACATCTCTTGGGTCAGAAATATCCGGCAAGGGTAAAAGACTATCAGGATTATGGTACCGAGATAGGGCACCTCTTATAACCCCGGTGGAGAGACACGCCCTAAAGACTCAACTATGAATAGTGGGAACGAAGTAACCCTCTTGTATGCTCCTGAAACTTGGTATCAGGTAGGTGTCAAATTACACGCAACAAGAGGAAAGGATGGCTCAAGAAGCTAATGCCCAACCCAAATCAACGGGTAATGCCTTAAAAGGGATGGCGTAATTGCCGGGATATGCAAACGTGAGCCGCAGTGTGGGAAAGCTAGAGGCACAATTAGCAATGCAAAAGCCTAATTCGGATTCAACCATGAATACTGAGGGATGGAAAACTATCAATTGGCGACAAGCCGAGAGATATGTTTTTAAGATGCAAAAACGCATTTATGCTGCTTCCCGCCGTGGTGATGTCAAGCAAGTTCGCAAACTCCAGAAGACACTCATGAGGTCTTGGTCTAATAAAGCATTATCGGTACGACGGGTTACAGTCGAAAACCAAGGCAAGAAAACGGCAGGTGTGGATGGTGTAAAAACATTATCCCCAGAAGCGCGTATGGAATTGGTTGGGGAATTAAAACTCACAGGAAAATCCCGCCCTACACGTAGGATCTGGATACCAAAACCTGGGAGAGAAGAAAAACGACCCCTTGGCATACCCACCATGTACGACCGCGCACTACAAGCTGTAGTAAAGACTGCGCTTGAGCCAGAATGGGAAGCGGTTTTTGAACCAAATTCCTATGGTTTTAGACCAGGAAGGTCATGCCACGATGCTGTAAAACAGATTAAACTCTGTTATTCAAGGTAAGGCTAAATACGTATTAGACGCGGATATAGCCAAATGCTTTGACCGCATCAACCATGAGGTATTGCTCCAGAAGCTTAACATCAAAGGTAAGGTCAGGCAACAAATAAAAGCATGGCTTAAGTCCGGCGTAATAGATCAAGGAGCTTTCACTGCCACATCTGAGGGAACACCGCAAGGTGGGGTAATAAGTCCACTTCTTGCGAACATAGCCCTTCACGGTATTGAAACACGGATAAAACAGGAATTTCCCGACATGAATTATACAATGCGGGAAACCTGGTTTCACAGTAAGGGGACACATTTTAAACCCCCCAATATAATCCGCTATGCGGATGATTTTGTGATACTCCATGAAAATAAAGCCGTTGTCCAAAGATGCCGAGAGATCATCTCGGAATGGTTAACTGGTATTGGACTTGAATTAAAACCCGAAAAAACTCGGCTAACTCACACATTCAAAACTGAATTAAGCGAGGATGGTAAAGCCGGATTTGACTTTCTAGGTCATCACATCCAACAATACCCAGCCGGGAAATACCGGAGCAGTATAAATGCTCAAGGTGAAATACTAGGTTTTAACACCCTCATCACTCCATCCACGAAGGCAAGTAAGGTTCACATCGAGGAAATAGGAAGAATCATTACAAGGCACATGGCATCGCCTCAAGCGGCGCTAATCCGTGACCTTAACCCTGTAATACGGGGATGGGCTTCTTTCTACACAAACTCCGACGCCCAAACCGTTGGAGAATTGTCAAAGCAAGACTACCTCACATACCTGAAACTTCGACGATGGGCAAAACGCCGTTGTAAAAAAAACATAAATGATGGTCACATCAAATATTGGATTTCAATAGGCAATAATAACTGGGTATTCGCAACCAAAGAAGGGAAGGCGAACCCCCTTCGGTTACTAACACATAAGGATATTGGCAGCAGTAGCACCGATTATGTGAAAGTTAAAGGCGATAAAAGCCCCTACGATGGCGACCTAGTTTACTGGAGTACAAGACTAGGGAAACACCCTGAGATGCCGAATCGTAAGGCTAAGTTATTAAAACAACAAAAGGGTAAATGTCCCTGGTGTGGATTAAGCTTTCAAGATTGGGATGTTTTAGAAACAGACCACATCATCCCCAAGGCTCTATGTGGTAAGGATGAATACAAAAATCTGCAACTATTACATCGGCATTGTCACGACCAAAAGACCGCACTAGACATTAAAGAAATTAGGAGGAAAGACCACTCAAGATTCTTAAAGAAACTTTCTCAATTTTGGGAGAAATTTGACTGGGAGTGGATTAACGATATCCCTAGTTTCATAGGTCATGCTGTTAGGAAGTCCCTATTGACAAATGGACAACACACTGAGTAGCCGTGTGCGGTGAAAGCCGCACGCACGGTTTCGGAAGGGAGGGGTGTTGCAGCAATGCACACCTCGACCCTAACCACTGTCCCCTCGCGGCGAAAGGGTGAATAAACGGGTTCATTGAGTAGCTTCTCAATGACTGTTAATTCAATATCTGGTTCTTCTGTGGATGCTGGAGTATTTTCAGGTGTTACTTGTGCAACTGGTTGTAAGTATGAAGCTGAACCTTCATACCTGGGAAACTCAGATATTTGTGGAACTTGATTAGCAATCGCTACATTTCCTCCACATACCATCCCATAGATTGCGGTAAAAACGAAGATTTTTGAGAAAAATTCACAAGAAGTAACTATACGGGAAGTGGACATGAAACTCCTCGTTTTCAGTAAAAACAGGTATTTATTTGTGCTGTTGAATTTTTAAGATTTAGGCTTTAACTAGCTTGCTGCAATGCATTGCCATACCTAAAATCATGGCGGATACTATTTGGATAGCGAAAAAGACTTTGTGGTATTCCTTATGGATACCCAAATTCTTATAGGACAACCTAAAATTGAGTGTCGTTACTAACAGCGAAGCGAATTAGTAAAACTTGCAGAGGGTACTGTCTTAAAACAATACTTGTACCCATGAAACTTATTAATGATATGTATCATCTGTACCTCGCAGATAAATTTTTTGTGTCTAAAGTGAGTCGGCGGGCATTCTGACTTTGAGACACGTTTTCTTCGTCTCATTACAGCTGCGGGACAGTGCCGGATTTACACCGAACTTTCCCCCTTGCGCCTGATGGCTGCTCCCCATCAGAACCGACAGTCATGTGTCACATTACCATAGTTATTGTCTGCATGTAAATTTCGATTAGTAACAATTTTAATTTTCCATATCACTTACTGGATATGGAATTATATTTGTACTACAGTTAACACGTATGAAGGAAATCATGACAGCTGAAGAAGAACGGTTGCAACAAGACCGTGAACGCATTGCCTACTGGCGACGCTGGGGATCTTACCTGAGTAATCGGCAATGGGGGACAGTGCGGGAAGACTACAGCCACGACGGGTCAGCTTGGGACTACTTCCCTCATGACCATGCGCGATCGCGTGCTTACCGTTGGGGTGAAGATGGAATTGCCGGAATTTCTGACAATCATCAACGATTGTGTTTTGCGATCGCCCTCTGGAACGAGCAAGACCCAATCCTCAAAGAGCGGATGTTTGGCTTAACCGGCAGCGAAGGCAATCATGGTGAAGATGTTAAGGAATATTATTTTTTTCTTGACAACACGCCAAGTCATGCATACATGAAATGCTTGTACAAATATCCGCAGCAGGTATTTCCCTATACACAGTTGGTAGAAGAAAACCGTCGCCGCAGCAAGCAGGAAGCAGAATTTGAATTGATTGACACGGGTGTATTTGACGAAGACCACTACTTTGATGTGTTTGTCGAATACGCCAAAGCCTCTGCTGAAGACATATTAATTCAAATTACAATCGCCAATCGCAGTTCCCAAGCCAAGCCATTACATCTGCTGCCTTCACTATGGTTTCGCAATACCTGGTCATGGAATGGCAATAGTGAAAAACCAGTATTAAAGGTGCTGAAATCCGAGACAGATTTGAGCATCATTGAAGCGTCTCACCCTGGCATGAGCAATTATTGGCTCTACTGTCAAGGCGCAGCAGAACTTTTGTTTACTGAGAATGAAACGAATTTTGAGCGGCTGTATGGCGTGGAAAATGCCTCACCTTACGTTAAAGATGGCTTCCATGAGTATGTAGTCCATGAACGCCAGGATGCAGTAAATCCAAACCAGATCGGCACAAAATTTGCTGCTGACTACAAATTGATCATTCCACCGGGAGGAGAGCAAACTGTACGCTTGCGGCTGGCGGATTCCTCCAGTATTGCCGATCCGTTTGGCGGTGAATTTGAGCAAATTTTAGGCGATCGCATCAAAGAAGCCGACGAATTCTATCAACGGATTACGCCGTTTCCCCTACCCGACGACAAGCGCACCATCCAGCGTCAGGCTTTTGCTGGGATGCTGTGGAGCAAACAGTTTTATCTGTACGTAATCGAAGATTGGCTCAAAGGTGACCAGACTACTCTAACTCCTCCCGATTCGCGTTGGAGTGTTCGCAACGCTGATTGGGTACATCTGCATATTGATGATGTTCTCTCTATGCCAGATACCTGGGAATATCCTTGGTTTGCTGCTTGGGATTTGGCATTTCACATGATTCCTTTGGCAATGATTGACCCAGATTTTGCCAAGCAACAACTGCAACGCCTGACGCGGGAATGGTATATGCATCCGAACGGGCAGTTGCCTGCATATGAGTGGAAACTCAGCGATGTTAATCCACCTGTACACGCTTGGGCAGTGTGGCAAGTTTATCAGATTGAGCAGAAGTTCTACGGTCACGCTGACAAACAGTTTCTCGAACGCGTATTTCAAAAGCTGCTGCTCAACTTTACTTGGTGGGTCAACCGCAAAGATGCCGACGGGAAAAACATTTTTCAGGGCGGCTTTTTGGGCATGGACAATATTGGCGTGTTTGATCGCAGTGCTACCTTACCAACAGGCGGTGATTTAGAGCAAGCAGACGGCACAAGCTGGATGGCGATGTTTTGCATGAATATGCTGACCATTGCCCTAGAGCTTGCTGTGGATGAACCTATCTACGAAGACATTGCCAGTAAATTCTTCGAGCATTTTCTGCGAATTGCAGCCGCGATGGATGGCATTGGTAACGATGAACTTGTCCTCTGGGATGAGGAGGACGGGTTTTTCTACGATGCGTTGCTCTTCCCAAATGGGCATCACTGCCCGATGAAAGTGCGATCAATGGTTGGCTTGGTGCCCCTATTTGCGGTAGGAACGTTGGAACTGGAAACTCTAGAAAAACTCAGTGGGTTCAGGGAGCGAACCGAGTGGTTTATCAAACATCGCCCAGACCTGACAACTGGAATTGCCTGTATGCACACCGAAGGCGAACACCAGCGCCATTTACTGGCAATCTTAGATAACAATAAGCTAAAGCGCATCTTAAGGCGGATGTTGGATGAGCGCGAGTTTTTAAGTCCCTACGGAATTCGCTCTGTATCGAAATTTCACGCCGAGCATCCATTCATCTTGCACGTCAACGACGAGGAGTATCGGGTAGACTATGAACCAGCTGAATCTACAAATAACTTATTTGGCGGCAATTCTAACTGGCGTGGGCCGATTTGGTTTCCGATGAATTATCTGATTATCGAAGCCCTATACCAATTTGATCAATATTTAGGAAATGACTACAAAGTAGAATGTCCAACTGGTTCTGGAGAATGGATGACGCTCAAAGAAGTGGCGATTAACTTGTCAAAACGACTTGAACGTATTTTTCAACAAAATGCTGATGGTGATCGACCTGTATACGGTGCTATCAAGATTTTTCAGAACAATCCCCATTGGCGAAATTTGCTCACATTTAATGAGTACTTTCATGGTGACAATGGTACTGGCTTAGGAGCAAGCCACCAAACTGGCTGGACAGGAGTGATTGCACAATTAATTTATCGGTGCGGCGAAAGCTTATCCTGATTTAACCGAACTGTATGACTATCCGGGTCTTTAATCAAGAAATCCTGCTGTTTTGTTTGACACCGAAAAATAAATTAGTTATTTATTTTCGGTATCGCAAGCGATTGCTTTTCGGAATACTGGCATGAGAGCCAATCATTAACACGTATTTTGAGCAGGTGTTGCATTAAAGTGTTTCGATCCTATCCCACTAATATAAGATTGTGGTAATCTATTTTTGATTTGAGTTGGGTGTGTCAGTTGATGGCTGGACGTTTTAACGGATTGAGCGACCTGGAATGGAAGTTATTTGAGGATATATTTCCTAAGCAGGCATCCCAGCGTGGTAAAGGAATGCCTCATGCACCATATCGCCATGTATTAAATCAGTAAATCACAAACTTTCGATAACGAACGTAAAAACAAGGATTTCAGCCCTTACCAGCAAGGAGTGAACAGTTTTCGTTTAATAGCGATCGCCTAAGAACAGTTAAAGCCATTGGCTAAAATGGTGATTAAAACGTGCTTTTTTGATATTCGAGTGTTTTGCTGAAATGACCATGTGGCAAGAGGCGGTGAAGAGTGTGGAGAAGTAGCACTTTTTGCAACTAACTTAAGTATGAATAATAGTCTATCTTAAGTAAGTTTTGGAAAATAAATGCAGCAACTAAACTGTTATTTGATAGTTTCAAAGAGCTTTCCATAAAGGGAGTACCTAAACATAAAGAGTTTAAGTACTCTTTATCTAAACTAGATTTACGCACTGTACAAATTAACCATAATGTGTATTGTGAATTCGGCTTTTCAGGTGTGCCAGCAGACATTATGGTTTAAATAATTTGACTACCCAGATGCTGAGATATGTTGTAGTCGAATCTCTAACAGTACTCGGCATTTCGAGAAATACGATATCAGGGTCAGGGTTTTGGTTAACATATAAATTCCACTTCCCTTGCAAATAAACTATGCCCAAGACTTGGAATATAAAGATAGATAACTTACCTTATGCTCCTGGTCATGCTTGTGTTATGGGCAATACGGTACTAACCCTCTTCTGTCACTTTTCGAGCAGCCAATCTATGAAAGCTTTATCAGTCAGTCAATACAGGCTTTTCTATTAGAAAAAAATAGGTCTTGTATTTGTTATTAGGAAATAATCGAGCGATGCCTGCGGCGGGCAAAGCCATCGCTTGGTAGATAAAAGCTCTAGAATTCACAAATGGCAAATGTTTTCGGAAAGTGACAGAAGAGGGCTAACCCTCTTGTGTCACTTTCCGAGTATTCTGAATAAAAGAATCATGCATAGAAAACTCTCTTCAGGTAAGTAGGGCAATGGATGTATAATTACAAATCCTGAAACATTTGGCAAGAAATGCTCACCCTACAGTTGCGATCGTAGATGAATATTGTGCAGAGTATAAAGACCTATTCAAAGAGGTAAGAAATTATGAGTGCTTTAAATATTTACATTTGGGAATAATATCAACGATAAAAAGAAAATCGTTACCAGAAATAGCAAAGGTGGTAAGTATAAACTCAGCGAGCGTCGTTACATCATTTTCTAGCGAATTCAGATTGGTCAGGAGATACATTAAAAAAACGTAAAGATTGCACCTAAATTATTTCTTATGCTATCTACAACTGAAATTATGATATCCAAAAAAGTATCTACAAAAATTGCTTATATTGCTGCTATCTGTGCATCTATAAATATTGTAGCTATCACTAAAACTCCTACAGCAAATGCAGAAAGTTTAAGTATAGTTAATGCAGGTTTTGAAGAACCAATAATAGGAGAAGGAGACTTTACTATTAATGTATTACCTGGCTGGACATTATATGATCCATCTAACCTGACATCTGCCAGTATAGGTCGTGGTGAGCCAATTTATGGTGTATATAATCCTACAGCAGACGTTTATTTTAACGAAGCTCCAGAAGGTAATAATGTTGGATATGTTTACCTCACTTATCCACCTGGAAGTGGTGCTGTGGGAATATCACAAACACTTACCAGTCTATTGACAGCTAATACGAAATATACCTTACAGGTTGAAATCGCCAATATTCCACCTGTGAATGGTTTCACCACTTTAGATGGTTTCCCTGGCTATGCTATTCAATTATTAGCTGGAGGAACTTTACTTACTCAGGATTTTAATAACATGAGTATAACAGAAGGAGCTTTTGTTACCTCTAGTATTTCCTATATTACTTCAGCTAATAACCCAAACTTAGAAAAACCATTAGAAATCCGATTGCTGAATCTTTTACAGAGTGATGGGATAGAAATTAATTTCGATAATGTGAAATTAAACGTAACACAAATTCCAGAGAATGCATCGATTTTGGGTATAATATTAGGAGTTTTAGGTGCAACTTTAGCCTTGAAAAAAGAAAAATAATTAGACAATAAAGAGTATAAACTTGATGTAATGATCCTTACATTTTTTGAATTAAAATTAATCAAAAGTATGATTCTTGTTGATAGTAGTGCATAGTAATGATAAAAGAAGGAAGCGTTGTTCAATACAGGAGCTATGCACTGTCCTAAATGCAACTCAAACAACATAGTCAAAAATGGACGCACTCACCACGAAAAACAACGGTTCAAATGTCAAAATTGTGGGCGACAATTTGTCGAAAGTCCAAGCATCGGTAGAGCAGAGGGATAAACCTGGCTACCGAGGTAAACCTTTAGTGGTCGGTGGAAGTCCTAATGAACGAGGTGTGGTTGCAGCAGCCAGCTATGAAGCCAGAAAATTTGGCATTCACTCAGCGATGCCTTCAATAACAGCCTTTGCTAAATTTCCCGGACAACACATCACTTTGGGAAAGCAGGTAATTATTACTACAAAATTGCCAAAGCAGAAGATGACCGCCCAGTTAAGGCGAATCAGGATTAAGTGATCGCAGCTTCTTCAGACATAATTCCGCACCTCTTGGTTATAAAGTGCCAAACTTTCGAGTTTTTTTTGCAGGTCTAATGAGCAGGGATTGAGTGCTAGAGTGCCTAAATTCAGTTCATCTTGAAATCGTTTGATTTTATCTCGACAGGTAGTTACATCACCAATAATTGAGTTTTCCAGTAAATCATCTTCATTAAAAGATGCTTTTTGCCCACTAATTGGCATCAGATGTTGGCTGTGATTATCGCCACTTTGAACTTGATTTTTAACAGCTTTCATTCTCTGGCTAAAAATCCTCAGAAAAGGCAACGCTTCACTCACTGCTTCTTCATTTGTGCGAGCAACAAAAAAGAACCGTGCTAGCATCAATCGATCGGAACCACTGGAATTAATAGCACGATATTTCGTAACATTGCTTTTGAGAGTATTTAAAGAAAACTGTGTTCCTCCCATTAAGCCAAAAGATTTGACAGCACTAAACTTAAGCGTGTCATCATCGCTAGTTGCTACATATACTGAAATCGATTTCTGCAAAGGTTTTGGATAAATAGTCACACCAAGACACTGATAATATTCACCAGTAAATGACACGTCAGTGTAATATAGCAACTTATGAATCAGTGTTATTGCTTCTAGAGTTTTAGAGCGAGATTCACTCATAGAAGTAGCAAAATGCTTGTTTTGTTCGGGGAAGGGACCCCCCTTAGCAATTCCAATAGAAAGTCGTCCGTTGCACAAATTATCCAGCGTAGCAATGCTTTGTGCAATAATAATTGGGTTATGAAATGCCAGCAATAATGCTGCTGAACCTAATCGAATTTTGTGAGTTATGCCTGCTAAGTGTGCCATTAACACTAAAGTTGATGGGCTAACACTGAAATCGTTAAAATGATGCTCTGTTATCCAAGCTTCTTCAAAATCCAAGCTTTCTACGTATTTGACTAACGTCACTTGCTCAAAAATCACACGATGAGCATTTTGGTAATGATTTTCGTAATTACAGAAAAGTCCTGTTTTCATAATAAGTATTTTTATGATTGTGTTCCAAAGCATTGCAATTTTAATCGCAAGCGGGCGGGGAGCGAAACGTTTTATTTTAATTTGGTACTGTATAAAAAGGTCGGTAAAGCAATTTTTTCCTTTACTACCCTAGGTTGCCACTGCCGGGAGACGAGGTTGTAAACTTGTACCTCTGTTCCAATCACGCCACCGGGCATAATTCGTCACTCGCATCCCGTCCGAACTCTTATGAATATTGGCCGAGACAAAGCCAGGTAAATGCTTCAGCGTTTTTTCGGTGGCCTCGACAAGCATCTCGACCAATCTTTGTTGGTTCTCCGGCTCGACGGTGAAGACGTTAATGAGCGTGATAACTTGATTGTCTTTCGAGATTGTGGTCATCATCCCCCCTTTTAATATTGACGTTTTGGACGCTTAGGAAGCTACCACAGAAGCGATCTCAAATATACACCCGATTTATATTCAAGCGAGCCGCCTAACTACAGTGTACCTGCCAGTTTAAAGGCATACATCGATCAGATTGTGAGAGTCGGACGGACGTTTGTGGTGGGTGCTGATGGTTACGAAAGGCTGTTAAAAGATAAAAAAGCACTGGTAATTACGACACGAGGCGGAAGTTATGTAGGCGAACCATTCGATTTTCAAGAGTCTTACTTGCGGGCAGTATTTGACTTTATTGGTGTAACTGATGTCACATTTATTCATGCCGAAAATCTGGCAATGGTGGCTGAAGAACGGCAACTGGCGATCGCAACTGCTCATGAAGCCATTCAACAAGTTGTAGAAACTTGGCAATCACTTCAGTGGGGTATCCTCAACAGCCTTTGAGTGTAGCTTTTTGTTTTGAGCGATCGCATACAGATATTGTCGAAAATCTAAAGTTGCAGCAATAGCTTGTTGAGCATCGTCAAAAAAATGTTGAGCCTGAGGTTTAAGGCACGGATAGGAGATGTTTTGCTGCATTTATTTCTTGTCTCATCTCTATAGTTAGTGCTTCCATTACAGTATCTAATCGATTCAGGTACGTAATTCATAGTTATACAAGTTAGATTTTATCTGTGTTTTTAGGTTAAAATGTGTAAACAGTCAAGGTCTTGCCTTGCGCCCCTGCTTTAAGTAAATTGATATGAAAAGAAAGAAAACTTTAAACATCTTTGATTTTTAAAAAGATGAGGAGCATAGAACAAATTATCCAATTGACGGAAGCATTAATTAATGATAAAACAGGAAAATCTCTCTCATTTATCCAAAAAGCTGTTTTGTCAGCATCTCTATTGGAAACAAAAAAAAATTATGCCCAAATTGCTATAGAAAACAACTACTCGGAGAAATATATCAGGCAATTAGTTGCTCCTAAATTGTGGCAACTACTTTCTAATACTCTTGGCGAGAAAGTTAATCGAACTAATTGTCGTGCTGTGCTAGAGCAACGACTTGACAGTTCATCTTTGCAAACAATGTCTCAGCCTACACTGATGCTGCAAAAAATAGTTTTAGAAGATCCAGAAGGACAAGTTTCGCTTTCTTCTAGCTTGTATATTAAACGGGACTTAGAAGAAGTCTGTTATCAAGAAATTCTCCAACCTCGTGCGTTTATCCACATCAAAGCGCCGCGAAAGATGGGGAAAACTTCTTTAATGAGCAGAATCCTTGCTTATGGTAGTTTGCATAATTATCATACTGTCAGACTAAGTTTACATCGCGCTGAAACAGAAGTTTTTAGCTCATTAGAAAAATTTTTACGTTGGTTCTGTGCCAATATTACTCATCAGTTAGGAATCAAGTCAAAGCTAGAGGAATATTGGGACGACGATATGGGTAATTTGATGAACTGTACTATTTATTTTCAAGGCTATGTGTTACAAGAAATCTCTAGTCCGGTTATCTTAGCATTAGATGAAGTGAATAAGTTGTTTGAATATCCTCAATTGACTCGTGATTTCTTGGGACTATTGCGCTCATGGTATGAAGAAACTAGAGATATATCAATTTGGCATAACTTGCGAGTTTTAATTGTTAAATCCACCGACATTTATATTAATTTAGATATAAATAAATCTCCTTTTAATGTAGGATTAGGAATTGAGTTACCTTCTTTTACAAGATTGCAGGTAGAGGATTTAGCACAACGTCACGGACTCCAACTAACATCTGTGCAATTTGAACAATTAATGGCGCTTACGGGAGGATTTCCCTATTTGGTGCGACTGGCGTTTTATCATAGCGTTCAACATCAAATTCCTGTGGACACTTTAGTACAAAATGCCACGACTGATACTGGAATTTTTAGCGAACATTTGCACAATCAGTTATACTCTCTTTTGCAAAGTCTTGATTTAGTTGATAGTTTTCAACAGGTTATTAGGTCAACTGTACCAATTACCTTAGAGCAAGAAGTAGCATTTAAGTTAAAAAGTTTGGGGCTGATATATCTAGACAACAAAATTGCAACAGTTAGCTGTGGTTTATATAAAGAGTATTTTAGTGATTATTTTATTAATAATTCAGGAAGTTTAGCTCGTTCGGAATCAACAAGTACATCAATTGAATAAACAAGTCAGGGTGATGTAACTTTCAAATAAAAATAAGTTAATTCATGTTAAAATTAAAAACTTTTTATAGACAGTACTCTTGGTATTTTAAAATCTTCACAATCTTATTTGTAAGTAATATATTTACTTATTCTCTTACCTGTTTTAACCCAGTTAATGCTCAAATAATACCCGATAACACTTTGGGAAATGAAAAATCTACCATTACCCCTCAAAATATTCGTGAATTAATCGGCGGAGGTGCAATTCGCGGTAGTAATCTTTTTCATAGTTTTCAAGAATTTAATATTAATGAAGGGGAGCAGGTTTATTTTGTTAATCCGGCGGGTATTAGCAATATTCTCACTCGTGTTACAGGAAATAATCTCTCTAAGATTTTCGGCATATTAGGTGTGGATGGTGCTGCAAATTTATTTTTGATTAATCCTAATGGGATTATTTTTGGTAAAAATGCCCAACTAGATATTGCAGGTTCTTTTTTAGCTAGTACTGCGAATGCAATTAAATTAGGAGAAAATGGGTTATTTAGTGCAACAAAACCGCAAAATAGTAATTTACTAACAATTAAACCAACTGCTTTATTTTCTAATGCCTTCCACCAACAACAAGCAGAGATTAATGTAGCAGGGGATTTAACTTTAGGTACTGGGCAAACTCTGACTTTACAAGGAGATAAAATTACTAGCACTGGTTCTCTAATTGTACCAGGGGGAACTGTGCAGCTTTTAGGAAATCAGGTGAGCTTATTAAATAATGCCAAGATTAACACTGATGCTCTCAAAAATGGTAATGGCGGCACTGTAATTATTAAAGCAAACGATTTGACGCATTTTGAGGGTAATATTAGCGCCCGTGGTGGTGAAAATTCTGGGAACGGTGGTTTTGTGGAAATATCAGGTAGCAGGGTGGAATTTGCTGGTACTGTGGATACTAGCGCTGTAAATGGTTTTGGTACATTCCTGCTTGACCCCCAAGATATTCTCATTCAACCAGGGGGTACTGTTAGCGGTCAAAGTTTAAGCCAAGCATTAGTGCTAAATAATGTTAGTTTACAGGCTAATAATGATATTACTGTTGATGATGATATCACTGGACTTGGGGCAAATAATCTTAACTTAGAAGCGGGGCGATCGCTCACCATTAATCCCAACCGCAGTATTATTCTCAATGGTGGTAATTTTAACGCCAAAATTAACGATGAAAATGCGATCGCCACTGAAAGAGATCCTGGAGTAGCGCAGTTTTTCATGAACCCAGGTTCTCAAATCCTCACCAATGGCGGGAATGCAACTATTACATCCGGAAAGTTTGGGCAAACCAGTCAAATTAATACTACCGATGCATCTATCATTTCTGCAAAAAGTGGCGGTAATGGTGGCAACATTGCTCTAAACGCCATCAATGATATTACAACTGGTAATTTAATTAGTGGGTTTTTCAACATACCCAATACCACCGACTCTAATAATAGCGGTGACATCACTATCAACAGCACCGCAGGCGGAATTACCACTACTAATTATCTGTTAGCTAATGCTCAACAGCAAGCAGGAGATATTTCACTACTAGCCGCAGGTAATCTTAGCCTCAATGCCGCAGGCGACTTTCCTCGCTCAGGTAATATCGCTTCTATTGGAGATATACCAGGAAAAATTACTTTTACTAGTGGTAATATCCTCTCTGGTCATAATATTCGTATTGTCAATGCAAACTTAGGTGCTGATAAAGGCAATGACATTACCCTCACCGCCCGCTCAATCTTTCTAGACACTACATCTATTTTCGCCTTAGCCAGGGGTACAGGTAAAGGGGGAAATATGATCCTCAATGCTACAGATGATGTAATAATGCGGACAAGCGATATTGGTACAAATTCTGATGCGGCGTTGGCTGTAAATCTTCCTACTGGTGCTAGCGGCGATGCTGGGGATTTTACCCTCAATGCTCGTCGGTTGAGCATTAGCCAAGATCCAACAGCTTTTTTCCCTTTTAGAGGAACTTCCATAAGTACTGGTACTGACGAAAACACAACGGGTAATGCCGGGAATTTAACAATCAATGCTTCAGAATCCGTAGAACTTATCGGTCGTCAACTCACAACCCCAATACTTACCCCTAGCCAATTGGTGAGCCAACTTATACAAGGAACAGGAGTAGGTATAAGCACAAATGCTTTTGGAAGTGGCAACTCTGGCAAACTGACAGTTAACACTGGGCGCTTAGTGCTTCAAGATGCAGGTGGAATTAGCACGTTCCCAGTGTCAGGTAATGGCGGAGATTTAACAATTAATGCTACAGAAATATTGTTGCAGAATTTTGCCGGGATTCAAACGGCAACTGCTGGTTCTGGGCAAGCCGGGAATTTGACAATCAATGCTGATAATATAACGCTCACTGATAGGTCGATAATCAATGCAACGGCGCTAGCTGGTACGGGCAATGCTGGCAACTTAACTTTATCAGTTAAACAACTAAATGTCCGTGATGGTTCCATCGTTTCCTCAGCAACTACAGGAGAGGGGAATGCAGCAACATTAAATCTCAACGCTACCGACAAAGTAGAAGTTGTGGGGACTTTCGCTGACAATAGCAGTTTTCCCAGTAGCATCGCAACAGCTTCCTTGAGTCCGATTGGTAATGCTGGGCCTTTGAATATTACGACTGGGGAGTTAATTGTCCACCAAGGAGGAGAGATTACCACCGCTACCGTTGGTCAAGGAAATGGCGCACCCATTACAATTAATACCCGCACTCTGCAATTAGATAACGGTAGGATTAACGCTTCTACAGCTGGTGCTGGTAACGGAGGTGATATTACTATCAACGCCACCAAATCTGTAGAAGTTGCTGGAAATGGATTTGCAGACTTGCAAGAAAAAATTATCAATCCAGCTTATGCGGGTACTCTCAGCCTGGCTAACTTTGACCAGGGAATCGTTGCTGTGAGTGCAGGCCAAGGTAAAGCCGGAAATGTTGTAATTCAAACTCTGGATTTTCTTAGCCGCAATAGTGGCATAATTGCTACTACCGCCTTGGGTCAAGGACAGGGAGGGAATATTAACATCAATAGCAGTAATACTTTCGCGTTAGATAACTCTTTTATTGGTACAGGAACATTAACCAATGCCGAATCTGGCAATGTTAACTTAACAGCGCGTCAACTTACAGCCAAAGGGGGCGCACAGGTATTTACTACTACCTTTGGTTCTGGAAAAGCCGGGGATTTAACAGTTAATGCTTTAGAGTCCATTGATTTAATTGACCCCTCCCAGCAGAGTTTCGGCTCAGGCTTATTTGCTTCTTCGGCTCAAACTGCTTCGGGAAACGGGGGAGACATTAATATCAACATTCCCAATGGTGACTTAAATATCCGCGATCGCGCAACCATTTCCGTTAGTGCTTTAGGAACAGGCAATGCTGGAGATATCAATATTGATGCCCGTTCAATTTTTTTTGATCAAGGTTCCATCACTGCTACCAGCGTTTCTGGACAAGGAGGTAACATCAACTTCAAGGTTGCCAATAACTTACTTTTACGAAATAATAGTCAAATTTCCACCCGTGCAGGAATAGAAAACAGTGGCGGTGGTAATGGTGGCAATATGGATATTAATAGTGGATTTATTGTTGCTGTCCCGCAAGAAAACAGCGACATCACCGCCAATGCTTTTGCTGGAAATGGTGGGAATATCAACATTACTAGCCAAGGTATTTTTGGCTTACAGGTTAGTGATAAACTCACCCCAAATAGTGACATCACCGCCAGTTCTCAATTAGGCATCAACGGCACGGTTAATATCAACACTCCAGATGTTGACCCTACCAGAGGATTAACTCAATTGCCTTCTGTGCCTACCGACCCTGCAAATCAAATTGTCGCAGGTTGTCCCAGCAACGAGTCGGCGAATTTTGTGATTAGCGGACGGGGAGGCTTACCAGAAGATCCCCGCCAAGTGTTGCGTGGTCAGGTAGTTTTACAGGATATGCGAGTAAGTGCAGATTCCCCAAATAAATCAGAGCAAATCAGCCATAGAAAAGTACCAGATATAAAAGGGCAACCACCATTACTAGAAGCTACTGGATGGATGATTAATCAACTAGGACAGGTGGAATTGGTGGCAAATATTACCACCCAAATACAACCTGATGGTGGGAGAAATAAAAGTGATTGTGGGAATTGATCAGAATTTTAGAACACCTATCACAAAAGTTGGGCTTGGCTGCATAATCTCAGCTTTCTGACAATGCGTAACTTCTATTATATCTGAGGTTTGAACTATCAAAGCTACTACTAAACCATCAACAGCTAAGTGTGACCTTAAGACATTTATGAGACTTACGAACCTTACAGATTCTTAGAGAAAGCAGTGCTGTCAGCAAGTGGCAAGATTATCGGCGTTTTGAAGTTCTCAAAATCTGGGAGAAATCTTTTTACAGCAAAACGAACGGCTTCACGTGCCATATCATCTATAGCCGTGCCAACAACCAGAATATTAACGCCTGTACCAATAAATGCTTTAAAATTTTTGATGTTGATGCCACCTTCTGCCAGAGTAGGTGTAGTTACAGAATTAACCAAGGCTTTCAATCGCTCCTGAACGGGCAAAGCAATTTCGCCGGCAGCGACACCCTCGTAGCTCATGCCAGTCGTCAAACCAATCATGTCTACACCAATTTCTTGCATCTCTTTCGCAATTAGAGCAACCTCTTTCGGTGTTTCGGCTGGGATGCCAAACAAATGTAGATCACTGGGATGGGCAATATAGGCATCTACAACCAAGCCATTGCGATGTGCCACTTTGACTATATCGCGCAAATCTTCCCACGTGGTTTTGTGAACGTGAAGCCCATCTGCCCCAGCGAGAGAGAGTAGCATTGCTTCCTTATCCGTAAAGGGTGTCGGCACTGTTTCGGTGAAAGTGCCCGGAGCACCTACGGTGATAAAAATATCATCACTGACGACGTTACGAACTCCTTCTACCACAGTAACCATTTCCTCAATCGGAATTTCATGGCGGAGTAACTCAGCATCGTGCATGGATGTGACACCTTTGTATCCACGAGCCAAGGCGACGGCTGGATGATTCGGTTCGAGCAGCCTCGCGCCAGCTTCCACAGCGGCTAGAGCCAGCCGAGCATCATCGCCAGTGATCCCCGTGCTGAGTAATGTTGTTCCACCGTGAGCCTTAATCGCATCATGAACTTTCTGCATGGCAAAATGACGCTTGCGTTTCATATCACTATTAATCATCAGAACTTCCTTGCTCATGCTGAGTTTAAGTAAAGTCAATAAATTACTGTTACCATTTCCTTATCCTTGAAAGCTGTTTGAGCAGTCAGTCAACCCAACTCAGCTTTTCTTCTCCCCATCTCCCTCTCCCCCGTCTCCTGTCCCCGTTCGGCTACGCTACTTCGACTACGCCCTTCCCTACGGGACGCTGCGCGAACGGCTACGCTCAGGACAAGCTCAGTACAAGTCACGGCAAGCCTGCTCAAGAACTCCCCATCACGGTGCCAGGTAATGGAAAGCCCCGTTGTGAGGTCAATTGCGGAGGCAATTCATCCGGGCAAATCAGTCTCCTAGAGGGGAGGAAAGGCAGCTTTGAGAGGAAATGAATTCCGGGGTAGAGCCGGAACTTATTCCGCGTCGTCGCCGTCAAACACGCAACACGACGCAAAACCACGACGACGAACGAGAAAAAGACGGTAGTACAGATGAATTAGAACCAAGTAGGAACATGATCATCCTCATCCTCTCCATCACTTACTTCTTCCGGATCATGTTCCCCCGTATCGTCTAAACCTCTATAAGAACCGGAACTGTCTACGGCGGGAGCAGGTGCTAAGATCCACGAGTCCTCAGCATTTTCCACGGTAGTTATATAACCATCGTACTTTGTATCGGGAGCTAGCCTTTGATTACTGTAGGAGATGTTGCTGATGCGAACGCGATCGCCATAGTGAATTGGACCTGCATCGCCAGCAGCTTTAGTAATCTGCCAGCTCTGTTTATCCTCATCATAGCCATCTTGCCAATAGTAACAATCATGGCTATCCGCAAAAGCTCCCAAAACATTATTGTTGCCTATTGCTGATTCTGTCGTTGTGATTTTGATGCGGCTGTTGGATTGAAGCTCGCCATTGCCGCCCACAAGTTCAAGTTTTGCTAATTTTTTTTTCTCTTGGCTCAACTTCGGCCAGTTGTAGCGTCCTTGTTCAACCGCAATCAAGTATTTACTGCTCTCGTGTTTGAGATAAAATTTATCATTAAACTTAACGACAACTTGATTAACGACATCTTGATTAGACATGAGGATGTTCTCCTAATTAATTACACATTTGTGTTGCCAAAACTTATCCAGAAATAGCAAAAGGTTTCTTGACGACCTCGACCGAAATCAGATCGTGATCTGTTTTTCAAGTCAATCTGTTCTAGATGAACTTCTGTAGCGATGTCTACGGCAAGCCCTACGGGTGACGCTCCTACGTCGCTACCGCTACCGCTAACGCCAGTTCCTTTATGCCGGGGAACCCGTCCACCGGATTGGCTCACCGCTTTGCGTCTACGCTTTTTATGATGCTTGATCGCTAAATCGTACCTGTATATTTTAATTCTCCATCAATATTTTCAATTCC
>NZ_CAXTNP010000024.1:24162-43614 GCF_964245575.1 uncultured Nostoc sp.
TTTTAATTCTCCATCAATATTTTCAATTCCCATCAAGACAATTGAGGTTTGGTTCGGCGATTTATCGCGCTTTTCGCAAGTGGCTGATAGGACATTTCTGTTAACAGAGATTTCGGGACAAGATTGTTGGTAGCTACTACTCATTAGCTTTTGCCTTTTCCATTTTCTTGATGAACAATTTGTGATGTAACACTATACACACCTTACAGTATAAATTCAAAATATAAATCAATCTTTAACAAAAATACAATGAGTTTTGATAACTTCAAGACCTATATTATTAATATTATTAATTGATTAATAACAAATTATATGTATTATAAAATATCTCAAGAACTATATTATTAACATTATTTATTGACTAATAACAAATTATATGCGTCAAAAAAAGTATAAGAATGATATATTGACGTAGGAAACCAAGTGCAGTTCTTTCATGGTGTCTACTTTTTGAATGCTAATAACATCCTATTAACCTTATTTTGTTAGTCTGGGATAACCCAATCGCTGAAAAGCTTTCAGAGCTTTACTTTTCCATTTTTGGCTAGAAATTTTAGTTAATGTTAGAAAACAAAGTCTCAAACCTTGGTTAAATCAAAGTTCCAAAGTCTAACTTCGATTCTTATTTTCCAAAAGTGGAAAAACAAGGTTAAGTACGGCTCAGTAGCGTTGTCGATGCTCCACCCCGCAAGCTCTAAGTGATGTCTACTAAGTTTTTACTAATACCTCTTACATAGATGCTCTCTACCATTATGTGTAAATATTAGCCAGATATACTTACTTAAGCAGACTTGATGTGATTAATCAACGCTAAAATTCCGAACTAAGAGTTATAAATCGCAAATTATTATGGACATTTATGCGTATTCATCGTCACCTAATTTTAGCCCTACTAATCTTTTTCTTAATAACAACTGCTTTACCAGCTACTGCTGAGTATTCTCTTTCCCCAACTCAATCCCCAGTCACCCTACTCGAAAAAGGAAAACAACTTTATGATGCCGGAAAGTTGGTAGAAGCTGCACAAATTTGGTCACAAGCAGCTGAGATATTTCAACAAAGCAAACAGCAGCACTATCAAGCATTAAATTACAACTATTTAGCGATCGCTTATCAAGACTTGGGCAAGTGGGAAGCAGCGCGATCGCTAATCACCCAAGCAGAGAATATCCTAAAAACAGTGGATGATTCCTTCCTTTACGCCCAAGTCCTCAACACCCAAGGAAGTTTACAATTTAACACTGGTCAACCCGAATTAGCCTTAGAAACTTGGCAGCAAGCAGAGAAAATCTATCGTTCCCTCAAGGATGTAACAGGGATTGTGCTATCACAGATTAACCAAGCCCAAGCATTGCAAACTTTAGGAGAGTATCGTCGCGCCCAAAGGCAACTAGAACAAATCAATCAAGACCTTGCTACTTTACCTGATAATCTCCTAAAAGCCAGGGGATTGCGGAGTTTGGGGGTAACTCTGCAAGTAGTGGGAGATTTAGAGCGATCACAACAAGTATTATCGCAAAGTTTAGCGATCGCCAAACTTGTAAATTCTACCGCAGATATTGGGGAAACCTTCTTAAGATTGGGGAATACCGCTAGAGCTAGGGAAGATTTTAAAACCGCCTTAGAATTTTATCAACAAGCAAGTACAATTGGTGGCGATCATACTGAATTAGAAGCACTCCTTAACCAACTCAGCCTTTTAATAAAAACTGAGCAAAATCCAGCTGCACTAATATTATTACCCCAAATTCAAGAACGTCTTGCTAATCTTCCTCCCAGCCGTTGGGGAATTTACGCGCAAGTTAATTTAGCAGCAAGTTGGATGAAATTGTCATCATCAAAAACAAAAGACATTGCTCAACTTTTGGCAACAGCAGTCAAACAAGCCAGCGAATTAACAGATGCAAGAGCGCAAAGTTATGCTTTAGGAGAGTTAGGACATCTCTACGAACAAACTCAGCAATTCTCAGAAGCCTTAAATCTCACCCAAACAGCACTAACTTTAGCACAGGGAGTGCAAGCAGAAGATATTGCTGTCAATTGGTTTTGGCAGCAAGGACGAATCGAGAAAGCTAGGGGGAATACTGAGCAAGCAATTACTGCTTATGAACAAGCTGTTGATTCCTTAACATCTCTGCGTCAAGACTTACTGCAATTGAATCCTGACGTGCAATTTAATTTCCGCGATCGCGTTGAACCAGTGTATCGGCAGTTAGTACAATTACTTTTACAAGATGTAGACAGCTTACCACAAATCATCAAGCAACAACACTTAGAGAAATCTCGCAAAACAATTGAAGCACTGCAATTAGCAGAATTAGAAAACTTCTTCCACCAAGCCTGCTTAACTTATAAACCGCAACCAATAGATAAAATTGATTTAAAAGCCGCAGTGATTTACCCAATTTTGCTAGAACGTCGCTTAGAGGTAGTTGTTTCTCTTCCTGGACAACCTTTGCAACATTATGGAACAAACCTTTCCTCAAAAGAGGAATTAGAGGTTTTTGATGAACTGCGCCAGTCTTTAAACCCTGCTTTCTTACCTGATGAGGTACTACCTTCTGCCCAAAAATTATATGATTGGTTGTTGCGTCCTGCCGAAAAAGAGATAGAACTTCAGGGGATTAAAACCTTAGTGTTTGTCTTAGATGGTTTTTTACGCAGTGTACCAATGGCAGTTCTTCACGATCGCCAACAGTTTATCATCCAAAAGTACAGCATAGCATTGACTCCTGGTTTGCAACTATTAGAGTCTCGGAATCTTCCTCCCCAACAGTTTCAAGCCTTAACTGCGGGTTTAGCAGAAGCACGTCAAGGTTTTGCTGAGTTACCTGGTGTCAAACAAGAAATTAAACAAATTACAAACTATGTCCATGCAAAGATACTACTAAATGAAAAATTTACTCGCGCCAACGTCCAAAAACAAATAGAAGAAGTTCCCTTTTCTGTAGTTCATCTTGCCACCCACGGAGAATTTAGCTCCAAAGCCGAAGACACATTTCTTTTAACTTGGGAAGACCGGATTAATGTTAAAGATTTAGATAAATGGTTAAAAGGTGCATCTTCAAAACTGAGCAAAAATGCTCCACGCCAACCAATTGAACTGCTAGTTCTCAGCGCTTGTCAAACAGCCAAAGGCGACAACCGCGCTGCTTTAGGATTGGCAGGAATTGCCATTCGTTCTGGTGCTAGGAGTACTCTAGCAACCCTCTGGTCAGTACAAGACAAATCAACTGCTGACTTAATAGCAGAATTTTATCGTTTGCTTACCCAAAAGGTCGTCACCAAAGCCGAAGCACTGCGTCAAGCGCAGCTATCTCTATTAAATTCTCCTCAGTACAAACATCCATACTATTGGTCTCCATTTGTATTGGTAGGAAATTGGCGTTAACTCACGGATGAGGGAGATGAGAGCAAAGGCGCAGGGGGAGATGAGGAAGCAATAATAACTACTTCTGCCTTCTGCCTTCTGCTTCGACAACTGACAACTAATAAATGAATTCTTTATTAATAATTTTCAAAAAATGATCGTAAATAATGCCTCATATCAATTTAAATTCTTTACTCTTGGCTTATCCCTACAACTGTTAATGTTTGCCTTACCTAGTTTGGGGCAATCAGAATCAGTCACTTCAATTGCCAAGCTACCAGAGCAATTCGTTTTTCAAGAGAATTTTGAACCACCTGGGGAGCCAGAACCAAAAAGTGACACTGTTGGTGCAGGTTCTCGTGATGGACAGAGGTGTTCTGAGAATGAACAGCCCATTAGACCTTTAATGCCAAAGCGTAACTTTGGATTAACCTTCCAAGACCATCCTCCCGTATTCATTTCCTTACCCAAAACTTCAGCACAAAAGGTTGTACTGACCTTTAAAGATGAAACGGGTAACTATTATGAAAGAACTTTTTTACCTATTACTATTAGTGGAGGGATTGTTAGTTTCACTCAACCTAAAGAAAAAACGCCGCTAACTGTAGGTAAAAATTACGAATGGTCATTAGTAGTTGTCTGTGGAAAAACTGTGCAGCCAGACGATCCTATATTTAAAGGTTGGGTACAACTAGTTGCAAAAACGACCAAAGTAGATAGGGAGTTAAGCCAGTTGACTACCATCGGTCAAGCAAACTGGTATGCACAGAGAGGATATTGGTATGAAATGCTTATGGCCATACAGAAAGCTAGAAAAGCTGAACTTAAGAATACCCAATTAAAATAATTCGTAATTATTTTGTTGTAGTATCTTGTCAATCAACTGCTGATTTTCCTTGCCTTCTGCTTGTTTGAAATATTCAATTGCAATTTTTCCAGCAGCAGGTTGCTCTTTTGCAATCGCAAGTAGTAACTTGAGAGTTTGCTGGAGTTGAATTTTCTCAAGCTGCTTAGTTGCAAACATAGGTAGGATAATCGGAGCAAGTATTAATCCCAATAATGGGGGAATAATTGGAATCCACCAACCTTGTAAAAATGCCAGATAACTAAACACGATTAATCCTAGTCCAGTGCTAGTGACGAGAAACATTAATTGTCTAGGTGATTTTAATCGCCAAGCAATTAATGTTCCTATCCCAGACCAAAGCAAAATCCATAAGCTCTCCCATCTCTCAGACCAAGTTTGCAGCATTCCTCTTCCTTGCAGCGCTGCGGTTAATATTTGGCTGATAATATTAGCATGAATAAATACTCCTGCCATTTGTTTTGTTGACCCCAATAAGCGATTGTTATAAGGTGTTTGAAAAAAATCATTAATACTTTCAGCTGTTGCACCAATTAAGACAATACGATTTTGAATTTTTTCTTTTGGTATCCGTTCTTGCAATAAATCTGTGATGGAGAAGCTTTGAAAATTTTGTTCTGTACCGTGATAACTAAGTAAAATTTGATAACCTCCAGTATCAGCCCAAACATAGCCTCCGTCAAAAGGTTGCAAGGGTATTAATAAGGCTTTGCCAAGCTGAATATGATGGCGATTTTGAGGATGAGGATGGGGAGTGATGCCAACAGTTTTTAAATATTGTAATGCTAATTGTAAACTCAAACTCTGACGTAATTGATTTTTTGGGGAACGTTGCGCCAACATCTGCCGTAGGATGTTCGCAGGGCTGTAGGGCGATCGCACTGTCAATAAAGCACGACGTACCTTACCATCTCCATCCAATACTTGGTCACTAAAACCCACCTGACCCAATTGAGCTAATACCCTGGGCGGTGCAACCTTAGTACCCACAACTTTATCAATACCAATAAGATTGGGAGTAGTTTTGAACAATTCTACTAATTCTTGATACCCCGGTTCTACTGGCAAATCTCGATATAAATCCAACCCAATTAATTTAGGTTGATAAATTTTCAATTTGTTGAGCGCTTTAACCAAAATATTATCAGGTATGGGATATTGTCCTATTTTTTGTAAATCTGGTTCATCAATTGTAATTACAACAACACGAGAATCAATTCCTGATCGGGGTTGTTGTTGCAAAAAGCTATCAAACATATTCCATTCCATTCCCTGCAATAAACCAATGAAGCGTAGCAGGATAATTAAACTAGTAATACCAATTGCAAAGCTGACAAGACACGGTTTACTAAAGTGTAATACAGCATTTAATTTAGCAACTTTTCGGGCTAGGTTCAAAATCCGATTCGCTTCCTTCGCAGCTGTTAAAGTAAACTGGGCTTTTTCTAATTCAAGTTTTTCGGCGTTTAAATTTATTTCAATTTCTTGTTTATCCAACTGCTGACTAGTAGCAATAAACTGATAATCTATATTAGAAAGCTTTTTAGTTTCTGACCAAGCTACTGCTTCTTTTAATTTCATCCCTCTTAATAATTGAGTGTTATCTTGCTGATTACTAGCAACCCAATTTTTGAGATTTTGAGAATATGGACGTAAATTTTCTAGGTTTTTAGCAACCCAATCTAAATTAAATATAGTTTGATAAATTCTATTTTTTATTTGAGTTTTTCCTTTACATATCATAATTAAACCCGATAGAATCAACTCATTTTTTTCTCTAATATCATCAATTGTGACTTCTTCACCCATTAAAATTTGCTGATATACTCCTAACAATCTTCCTGCCGTTTGCTCGTTATATAGAAGACGTGAGCTTATAGTTCTTAAATGTTCCGGTTCATCTTGAAACTCCCAATTATTTATAATATGTGACCTAACTAAATTACTAATAAATAATTGAGAATTATTTATTAGTAATTTAGTTCTATCTTTAAATTGTTCATTAGCTACAATTTGACACAACTTTTGAGTAAGAAATGGCTGTCCACCAGTCCAAAATAATATCTCTTTTAAAATAATTTTTGGATTTACTACTTTTCCTTCCAATCCTTTTGTTAAAGCGAGAGTTTCTTGTAGCTTAAAACCTTGAAGTTCTATTGATTTTCCAATATTAAATGGTGTACGTATTTTATCTTGAATCAAATCTAATGGAGTTGCCACTCCGAAAATAGCAAAGGTAATACGTTTATATTCAGGATTGATTGCTCGTTGATTATAGCAAAACCGAATCAGTGCAAAAAAATCATCAACTGAGAAATCTAAACTCAGAATACTATCAATTTCATCAACAAAGATAAATAATCGTTTGTCAGTAAAATGAAGCTGTAATAATTCCTCAATAAACCACCTTAATCTTTCTAGTAAAGATATATCTTCTTGTTCACGCCACCAACTTTTTAAGTTAATTTTATTTAATAAATTAAAACCTAACCATAAATCACCAACTACACTCTTATACCACTGGAGTGGGGTAATATGTGAAGTACCAATAATTGACATATCAATGCTACTGCATTTAAATCCTTCTTGTTCCAAGCAATGTTTTGTACTTGCAAGCAGAGAGGATTTACCCATTTGTCGAGAGTTCAGTATATAGCAATACTCTCCCTGCTTGAGAGCCTCATAAAGCAGGGTATCTGCTTGTCTTTGCACATAACTAGGTGCATTAACTGTCAAACTGCCACCGACTTGGTATTTATAATCAGTCATAGGTTTAGTAGTGACTTCACTATTTACAGGACTTACGTAACTGTCACAATCAATGGCGCGGTTACACCGCACCGTGCGCCAAAAAACTACGCGATAAATATGGCAACAGCAGGACGTTTTAGTAGCTGAACGCAGAGGATTTGATAACAATCCATACTTGATTTGATAGATTGTTTGACCAGTATATCGCGCTAAATCTTTGAGTCTAAGCCAGACTAAAATAGCACAAGCAATATGCTTTCTTTGAATACAACCCTTGCAGCATTGACATGATTCAATACCAGTCAATTGCTTTAATTCTCTATGAAACTCCTCAACCTTCCATTGTTCGCGCTAGCGTGCCAGAGGCACATCTTACACACTTTTTGCACAACGTCCGTAGAATCTTGAGAGAAATAGTTTGTAGCGATAAAATCTGTTCTGTCTGTTGAGATAGTCACTCCTATTTAGTTTCACTTTTTTGGCTTGAGGGAACTTTTTTATTTTAACTATTTTAAGAGTTTTTTTGACCTGCTGTATCATCAAAAAGTCGATTGCATTTCAGAGGGCAATAATAATATTTTCCTAACCGATCAATATATCTGACTTTTCCCGTTAAGTATTGAAAAGCCTGCTGATAAAGGTTTAGGAAACAGCAGCGTATATAGGGTACAGGAATAATTTTTCGATTTGACACCTAACCCCCAATCCCAATACGCTTGGGTTAAGTATTTCTTCTTTCTCTTTGCGTCCTTGGTGGTTCATTAAAAAAATTGACTTTAACAAATAGTTTTAGCCTTAACCTAAGCGTATTGCCCCCAATCCATAATCCCCAGTCCCTTTTAGTTGTTAATCAACTGACTTAGCTGACGATAGCAGGGAATAAAGTATTGAGCGATCGCATCGTCAACTTGCCAAAACTCTTCATAACTATCGCCACTACAATAGCACCCCATGAATAAAAGCAACAAGGTTTGGAATGGGACATCAGCTAAAGTATGTAAGCTAACATCTGTAAACAGAGTATTGATCACGTTTTGCAGGTGAACTAAATTAGCAATTACATCAGCATAGATGCTGGTATTGCCTGTGATTGTGGGCAAACAGGTCAGCCAATACTCCTCAAAGAAAATTTGGTAAAGTTGGGCGATCGCTTGCTTCAAACTGACTCGCGCCTCTAGTGATTGGATAGACTCTCCTAACCTGCCCCATTCTGCTAGCAACTCTTGTTCTAAGATTGATTCTTCAAAGCTCGATAGCTTGACATCTAGCAATGGTTGGAGTACCCGCAAAAATAAAAAGTCTAAATCTGCAAATGCAAAATCCAGTTTCGTCGGGTTGTCTTTAAGTGAGGAGGAACATGGAAGTTGTTCGTTCAATTCCGGGCGATCCCAGATGAATTTGAACTCTGCAACATCTGCAACCATTTCACCGATTAGATGGGTAAACATTAGTCCCAAGCGTTGCCGTACCTCTCCTTGAAAAAACAGCCTTGCTCGTTCTGCATCAACAGACACTTGTTCTCCCTGGCGCTGAAAAATTTCTCGACAGGTCAACGGCCCATAGTCGGTATAGGCAGTCTCAGCCGGTCGTAGTGGATCGCTACAGCTTGCCAATATTTGATAGTCGCCCCGAAACTGAGTCAGCATGGACTGCCAGTTATGCCCCCAGATGTCATGCAGTAAATACTTTTCAGCATCTTTCGTAGGCAGAATACTCACTGAATGACTGAGGGTTTGGAGAATTTGCGGTTGGCTTAAATTAGTTGCTTGAGCTAAACGATAGCTCCAAGCAGCATCAATGCTTGCTGGATCGCTAAAGCTAAACGAGGGAAAGTGACGGAATTGTTCAAACTTAAAGTTACCAAGGGATTCTAAAAACTGTTGAATTTGCTCGCGTTCAATATCTGATAGCTGTTCCCACAAAGCTGAATCACGCAGTTGATTGTCAGAATAATCAATACAAAAGTAAATCTGAGTCTCTGTGAACAAAACTGCGATCGCCTCAACTGGAATGGGAACGTCTCCAAACAAATGTTGAAATAAAACTAGCGGTGCAGCAGGCGGCGCACTTTTTAAGTTAGGTAATAAACCGACATTCGTCAGGGCTGCCTGAATAATCTGCTTTTGCTGAACGACCTTATAATCGACCGTCTGCAACAGAGTCGTCATTTGTTCCTGAACTTCAGTTGCTAACTGAAACTGCTGGCACAATTGCGGAATGGCAAATCTGAATGACTCAGCTGGTGTTGCTTCAACTTTGTACTGACTTAATGTGGTAGATGATACAGTTCCCTGCCAAACTGCACCTCCCACCTCGTAGTAGTGCTTGAGTAAGGCGATCGCTTCAGCAAACGCTTGACGAACATTGACGGGGATATTTTCTACTGGACAATCCTCACGACAAATTGGATGGGCAAATCCTTGTAATGTTGCTTGTAATTCATAAAGCCGTTGCTGCCATCGTTGTTGTGAATGAGTATCTCCACTGCCATTTGCTATATGACGAGCAACTTGCAAAGCTTCAGCCATCAGAGTGCGCTGTGCAGCATCGAGCGTTGGTTTCGGTTGAAAGTTAGAGGTAATCATGGTGTAAGTGTGAATTAATGTCTAATATGAATTGAGAGTTAAATACCTGAAAATTTATTTGATAATCAAACCACTTCTCTAAAATCCGACTTTCTTAATTACGAATCAATACAGTTCAGTTAAGCATTTCTTTCTTCTCTTTGCGTCCAACTCTTAGAGATGCTGCGCGTTGGCGGAAGCCTCTCCAAGAGTTGGCGGTTCGTTAAAAAAATTGACTTTAACAAAGAGTTTTAGCCTTAACCCAAGCGTATTGAATTACGAATTACGTCGCTTGCTTCTCACATTCATGCAAGTATTACGAATTAGTATTCTCGCCTTGAAGAGTGATAGTTGCGTTTGATTCTATTACTTCGGTGGCGCTCTGCTTGAGGTATCGCACAACCTCTTCATAAATCTGGCTACTGACGCGATCGCCCCGACGACCGTTTTCTAGCCTAATATCATCAACAAAGAAATTCAGGTTGAACTGAACGTAAGTTATCGCGTCACTATTTTCGATTCCTTTGATTAAAACTTGTGGCTCCTGCCACTTTTGTCGGGGTTCTTTAAACCGTTCTCGTAACCATCGGTTCAGTTCCATTACGTAATCATCTAATCGGGTTTCTTCACTTTGAGGATTAGAAATTTTTTGATATAAACGCTGCACTCTCCGCTTTAACAAATTGATTTTGCGTTCCCATTCTTCAGTTATAATGCTGCTATCATTATCTAAAAGATGAAAATCCCGAATGTAAATCCGATACCAATTTCGGATCAGTTCAATCAAGCTATCTTTAGAACGATTTTCTTTAAGTGTAAAAACTGAACGATTGCCGTAGATTTCGGTGACAACTTCTAAACCGATCGCACTTAAAATTTCTCGATACTCTTGTTGTACATTTTCAATTTCCTCGTTGGTCATACCACCTTTTTCAGCAAACTGCAAGGTGACGACAAGTGCCTCAAGTGCAGGTGTAATTTCTTCTAATTTAAAGTTCACTTCCTGCTCGGCAAGCAGACGCAATTTGCCAATTTTCTGTTGGTTTTCTAATCCTTTTAACTGATAGTAGCAGTCAATTTGTGCTAATTTCAGATCAATATCACCTAGAGTATCGGGATGAGCCTGGATAACCTCTACCATCACCTGCTTTGTTTCTTGGACATTCAACGTGATCGGCAGTTTCATGTCGGTAGAGTAATGATAGTACGAGGTCGGACGGCTGAGATTTGTAATGTTTTGACTTTGCAGTGTGCTGTTGGGAATGTAAATATTACAATGCTTAGATGGTATATACAGTTGAGTCACTCGCACTCCAATTTTTTGCAGCATAGCAATAGAGCCATTCTCCAGCAGTAACACATCGCCAAACTGAAAGGGAGTATCAATCAGTAATACAACTCCACTAAAAAAGTTAGCTAAAATTCCCTGAGCTGCAAAGCCAATTACAAAAGTTGCCCCACCCAAAGCTACCCAAATTCCAGTTAAATCCACACCAAAGGATTTCAGCACAAAAACAGTGGTTAGCGTGAAAACAATGACGGGAACAACTGCTTCTAGCAGGGGTAAAAGCACATCATCCCACATCGATTCAGTTTCTTGGGTATACCCGCGCAGGTAGTAGATGAAAACCTGAGTAAATAGTTGAACGAGCCAGTAACTAATCGAAACAATTAAACCAGCTGCCAATAAATTTTCAATACCGTCAATCAGCTTCACAGAGGGCAACTGATGGAAGGTAAGTTTAAGAACGCCTAGAATAAAAATCATCAGAACCGGATACGCAGACACGTTCAGCGTCACCAGGGCGATATCTCGTTCAAATTTACGAAAGATTGAACGCAGAATATAAAATAAAATGATGTAAAGGAGTATTGTACCGGCGATCGTCAGCACTACGCTACTTAGGAAGAAACTCCAGGTATTGGCTTGAAATGGTAAAAGTTCTTTGAGCATTATTTTTAAGTCCATTTACCAACGATGTTTGGCAAAGACAACATTGGCTTTGACTGTGTGCAGTGGTGCAAGGATGGGGTGTAAACCCTACTGAATATCTAGTTTGAGTCCGGGTAGCAGTTTCTCCAAGTTCTTCAGAGATTTACCTTGCCAGGGCATATCATTTGATCCCAGCACGATTAACTGAACGCCTTTCTTCTTGCGTACACTCAGCACAAATTTGGACAACATACTAATGCCGGAACTATTTAGAAATCCCAGATTTCTCAGATCCAGAGTCATCGTATTTGGCTCGGTGTCTACCACTTTATTTAAGAGATCGACAATCGGAGCGTACTCCGCAGGCCCACCTAAACTGAGTTCCCCTTGGAAGTGAACTGTTGAAGTGTCAGGTTCAACGTGTACGGTGTAGTCCTCGCCTTTAACGTCTTGCATTGCAACCATGTTGGATTATTTTCATTAACAATTGGAACATCATTATTAAGAACGAACTTTAGATTGGCAAAAGTGCCATTGCTGTAACCGTGGTAATATTAGGCTTTTCCTTAACTACATCAAACTTCCAGCCTAGTTGTGCAGAGTAGTCATTGATCATAGTTAAAAACCCCAAACCGGATGCTTCACTATTTTCTTCTACACTTTTTTCAACTTGCTGGATATAGAATTCGTTAGGGTCAGAAACTAATAGTTCTTGAATAAATGCCTGAAATTTATCAACACCCGCCGCACTTACACTATTTGTGGCAAAGAGGACAGCCCCGATCTGCTCCTCCTCTAAAAAATGAATCCCAAACTTTACCTTAAAGTGAGTGGTTGCATCGTTGAATTTCATAGCGTTTTCCAACAGTTCATTTGCCACAAAAACCACAGCAGCTTGTGTCTCTTTAAGCTGTCGTGCATGATTTGGGTCGTCTTCATCAATTGGCAAAAAGTTGGAGAAATAATCAGCAAGAAAGTGAGCCGATAGTCGGTTGTTACGCCAGCGCTGTTTAATTGGGCGAGAATCTGGGGTAAATGTGAGTTCGAGTGAGTCGTGTTCGGGAGGAAATTGTTCGATGAAATCGCCAAAAATCTGTGCCATCGTTTTTCCAGTTCTAGTTGTAATTGAGTTTCGTGTTGATAAGGGTTCCTAAATTTAGGTTATGTCTACGCTTTTTCCCTTACGGGTTCGCTAGTCGCTACAACGAGGGGAACCCCCGCAACGCCCTAGCTCACCAAATCAGGCTGTTCAGCTTCTCGCTTCAGCACCAGCAAGGTAATGTCATCAAATACTTTTTGCTTGCCAATGTGCCGCCTGACATCAGTAATTACAGCATCTTTTATCACCTCTGCTGAATTGTGCCAGTTCTGGCTAATTGCTTCACACAGTTGTTCCACACCATATTGTTTCTTGTCGATATCATAGGCTTCTGGAATGCCATCAGTGTAAAGAACAACGCCTTCTCCAGGCTGTAACTCTACTGTTGCATGACTAATAAGACTGGCAATGTCATCATCGAGTCCAATAGGAAAGCCGAGATCCATTGTGTCGATACGTTCGATTTTTCCGTCACTCCTGACAATCAGGGTCTCTTCATGCTGTCCACTGATACTTAAGTTGCCCTTTGAATAATTCAGTACCGCCAGCGTCAAATTCTTTTCCGAGTTCATTCGCTGCACATTTTTGTATATAGTGCGGTTGAGGGCATCAAGAAACTTTACCGGATCATACTCACGTACCTCTTTGAGGGTTCGCACAGCTGTTTGAGTCATTACCATCAGAATTCCGCTTTCTAGCCCGTGTCCAGTCACATCACCAATACCAAGGGTAGTAACTCCATCGGTGTGTAGTACATCGTAGTAGTCACCACCGACTTCATCGGCGGGTTCCATGTATCCGGCAATATCGAGTCCTTCAATTTCTAATTCTTCCGGTTGGGGCAGAATCATCTGTTGCAACCGTTTAGTTACCTCTAGTTCAGCACCCATTCGGAGATTTTCGGCTGTGAGTTTTTCATTTAAGAGTTTGATTTCCTCATTTGCTCGTTCTAATTCAGCTGGGCTAGGAAGTGCTAAAGCTTGTGGAACTAAGGGGATAAGTTGTACGGCTGTAAATACAGATATTATTGCTGTTAGCGCTTTGATTAATCCTGATACCCAATAAGTTGGAAACCAAAGCGTCCAAATTTCCATGATGTGAGTAGTGCCACAAGCTACGATAAATCCACTAAACAGTAGAAAAATCCAATTAAAAGGCAAATCCTTACGCTTGTTAACGAAGTAGAAGAGTGTAATGGGAATAGAGTAATAAGATAAGGCAATGAGTGCGTCAGAGATGACGTGTAGCGAAACTAAACCGGGTTTCCAAAGATAGCAATGTCCATGAGGAATAAAATAAAATGTCAACAATTCAGAGCTAAGATGCCACATAGAAAAATTCTCTGTACTAATAAAATTAAACACATTGAGTTGTTCTCTTTAAAAATCCTTAAGCTGCGTAGGGCGTAGCCCGTCGTAGACATCGCTCTTTAAATCACTAGTATCGCTTCAATAAATTGATTCCAAGTCAATAGTTGCCCTCCTGTGCGATCGCGTAAAAATGTAATTTCATCTTTTGTCAGTGGCGATTCTCCCACGCTTGCCATTGCAATATTCATTTCATTAAGGCTGATGATATTGTCTTCATCAGCATCAATTGGTAAAAAATAAGTAAGAAAATCGTTGTATTCTGCCATCAACTGACGATGACGCAGCATTAACTCACCGAATTCTTCAAAGTCGATTGTGTTGCTGCGATCGCTATCCATACTTGTGAATAACAGCGTGATTTCGTTATCTGACAGCCCCTTTCCTGCCTGGTTTAAATGATTGGTTAATTCTTCAATACAGAGATGCCCACTATGGTCTTGGTCGATGGCATCGAAGATATAGCGCAAGTCTCCTTTAAAGGTAGAAGACGCTTGTTTAAACAGCAGTTGGCGCGGCTTACTTTGAATCGCAGCTGCAAGATGACGACGAAAGTTAAAAATAATCCGCTTTGCCACTAAAAACCGTTGCCGATGTTCTTCGGGACTAGCAACTGTGTGCAGTGCTACCGGCACGAGCGAGGGTAGCGATCGCCGTAAAATCAAAAAACAGCCAATGGTTACGATCGCAAACGGCAACGCCAGTACGGGCAATTTCAACGGAGCAAATAAAGCTGCCAAGCCCCAACTAGCGAGGGATGCAACAAAGGCACAACCCAGAGCAATAGAAATACTGAATAGATTCGGTGTGTAGAATACTCCACCAATGGCGATCGCCGTCAGGACAGCATTGTAACCCCATAGCCCAGTATACAAATCGTTAGGAGTCACTTGCAGCAGCAAACCTGCAAGTAAATACATTACGCATCCCAGCAAGCCAACAATGGTACTAATCGGGGTGCAGATAGCAATCCCCAGAACAATCAAAATTCCTACAACCCAGTTATTGGAAAAAAATACCTGCCCAATACTGAGCGGTAGCGATTGAGCGAGTCGCAAACCGTTAAATTGACTAGGAGAAACAGGCGGTAATGACCCAAAATCGAAGAAAGTTTGGGGTAGAAATAGCACGAGAATCACAAAACTTAGCAACGCGATATGAAATGGAATACCGAGCGGAGCGACTCGAAACTGACTAGCAAACCAGACTCCCACAGTTTCCATTAATACCGTTGAGAGAGAAGCGAATACAATCACTGCGATCGCCCAATTCAGATTCCATGTGCCATTGCCAAACAGCCCTAATGATGCGATCGTCGCCCCAGTGAGTAATCCATTCAGACCAAAAATGCCATTTTGAATGTCATCCCGATTGATCTGGAAAATTTTCGCCAAGTGTTTCTGTAAGAAAATTGCTGTTAATGTTGCGATCGCAGTTCCCAGCAAGCTCATTGTCCCTAACCAAGGAGCCTGAATGAACATGGCAATTAAAAATAGTAGACCGCTTACAGGATTATTCACAAAAATTACCTGACCAATTCCCCGGAGAGTGGCATTAATAAAATCCAATAAAGGTTGATCCATTAAGCGTTCATTGAGGGACTGCATCGTACCTAATGGCAATAAGCTCTTTGATTGCTGTAATTTTGATTCCCCTGAGGATAAAACATGAGAGATTAACTCATGCAGAGGAGAGGGATCGTTATCCATTTTGTCTAGATTGCCAACAAAAAATAGGCTGTTTAGTTCTAAGATTTTTTTCTAAAGCAAATGTATCTCAAGTTTGATAATCCTTTGATAGCAAAAGGTTGAGTGTTTAATTTTCAGATATTTCATCAGTATCATTCTTCAGTAAGCACTTCCGAAATTACGTGTGTTTCCCTTGGGTTTTCTTCGCACTCAAGTTTCGCAGCGTTTTTAATTACAAAACTAGTATCAATGACGATAATTAAATCAACAGTAAATATAGAACGTGCTTGCTTACTCATAGTTTTACCTTTTTTTATTTTGGAGCAAACCGAATAAGCTGATATAGCAGTCCTAAATCATTGGTGAAAATTATATATCTCTTTTTTCTTTCTCCTCTTGGCGTTCTTGGCGTTCTTCTCTGCGAGACGCTGTGCGATGGCGGTTCGTTTCCTTATCTATATTTTTCACGACTCATTTAGTATTGCTATATTTGCAAAAGTTAAGAGGTTTCAATATAAAGGAATAAAGATTGAAGTACTAAATAAGATTTTATTAAATAAAATTTTGCAAATACTTCTTGTATTTCATCATTAAAACACCTTTTTGTAAAATTAAACAATCACATAAATGTAATATATTTTACCTTGTTCTAACTCAGTTTTAGATACTGTTACACTAACTACTATTAATGTCAAGTCATAAATATCATAACTTTGACTATGCAAGAGGCTATTTATAAAGTCAATCTCAAGGTGATTAATTAATTAAAATTGCAATCTAAAATCCTGTATCAGCAGTATCATAGATATAAATCATGGCTCGAAAGACTTGTTGTACCGACCTTAGCGACTCAAAATGGTAAATCGTGGCTCTCTTAATTCCACCAGCCAAATCAAGTAGACATCGTTGCACAACTGATATATGCTCGTGTATGCAACGCTATCTACTACCAATTGAAAACAGGGTGTCAATGGGACATGCAACAGGCGCAAAAAACTAGTCTGTAAAGCACTAACTAAAAATATCTGATAACAAACAAAAATAGATGGCATTCATGTAATTGTTTGAAGTTATATGAAGTGACAATTAATATGATAACCCTAGAAAAATAACTTTTGATAAGTAGGTGGGTGAAAATAAACATCACTAGCTTACGAAATGTAAATATGCCTGAAAGCCTTACTAATGAAAACTGATAACTGACAATTGACGACCCTAACTACTTAACTTTATTCGCACCGACTGACTTAATACCCAATTAAACTTTTATACAATCATCCTTTACTGGAGCAGTTTTTTTGATGACAACTCAACTTACTCATCCCAAAATTATTCTCGACACCGACCCAGGTGGAGATGATATCTATACCTTCCTGTGGCTTCTGGGCTTGGTCAAACAAGGACTCGCGGAACTTGTCGCTGTTACTTCCGCAGATGGCAATGTTGCTGCTAAATGCACGTTCTCTAGTGCTAGCCAGATTTTAAATTTAGCGGGATTCCCACACATTAAAGTAGGTCGCGGTGTCCTTGCAAAAAGAGAAATTATTAAAGATGCCACCCATATTCATGGGTCAGATGGGATGGGCAATCTTTCTCATACTTTACCCCCTGCCACGCACACCATTGAAAACGCTCCTTACTCCGATGAACTGATTATCGATGAGTTGAACGCTGCTCCGGGGGAAATTACCATTGTAGCGATCGCACCCTTGACTAACCTCGCAGCAGCAGAAATAAAAAGTCCCGGCATCCTTAAAAAAGCCAAGGAAATTGTGATTATGGGGGGTGCTTTCTTCTGTCTTGGTAATGTTACTCCCCATGCTGAATTCAATATTTGGTTTAATGCTGAAGCTGCTCAGACAGTATTTGATAGCCGAGACGATATCGTTGTGCTGCCGTTAGATGTGACTCGACGCTTAATTTTTACACGAGATATGACTGTGGCAGTCACTCAAGCAAATCCAGAGAGTAAACTTTCTCAGTTCTTGACAAATCTTTGTGAGTTTATGATTGGCACAGCCTTGGGTTATCGAGAAACAGGAGGAATTTCAGGTTTCCTTGTTCATGATGCGGCAACATTAGGATACCTATTTTATCCAGAAACCCTGATGCTGAAAAGAGCAAAAGTTCGGGTTGAAACAAAGGGACAGTGGACACTAGGACAGACATTGATTGATAGTCGTCCTGCTGCAAAAACAGCAGCAAATGCGTGGGTAGCGTTGCAAGTAGATGAGTGCAAATTTTTTACCAGCTTTGTTGAAGATTTGAAGCACCTATTTATAACCGCCAAGCTCTAAGCTTCTCTTGTAGAGTCGCTTGCTCTTGATTTTAGGTTAGTAGTTAGTGGCTATTATTCACTAGTTATTTCACAAATGTTACTACTGGCGATCGTAAGAAGGAACTTATTCAAACATGGAATTCTTTAGGCAAATAATTTTTTATTTGACATTTGCTTCACTTGGATTCACGATTACAGACATTTATCTGCGGGCAAACAAGCTCTGGAAGCGCAAGCATGATAAAGCGGTTGCTGAGAGTATTTCGATTACGGCGATGTTCGTTAGTATAGTGCCAGGTAGCGTATTCACATTAAATTATCTGTTTGTTGGCCAGTGGCAGGGATTTATTCAAGAGGCTTTATATTTATTGCTCGTGACATTTACTATTTCAGTGGGAATACAACTATGGGTTCCTGGAGAACGTCATAAAGGTTTTTTCAGATTACTGAAGCAAGCTCTCAATTTAGAGCGAAAGGAAGTTGGAGATTTAGCAATGGCTTTATTTAAACCGCCTCAGCATAAAACAATCATTGATATTCTCTGCCAGATTGCATTAATTGATGAAAGGCTGGATGAACGGGAACGAAAATTTATTAATACGTTCGCACAGAAATGGAGTATTGAATTTTCTTGGAATATGCTTCAGTCAGAAAACTATGATTCAGATATGAACTTTATTCGGCTGCGACAAGATGTTGAGAACTACTTGGCAACCTCTCCTCCAACTGAACAAATAATTCAATTACAGGACTTGATTAACATACTCATCAGGATTGATAAAAATATTTCCGAACCAGAAAGACTCATTAGTATTGAACTGAATGGAATGTTTCATCGTTATCTTAACCATGACGAAATATCCGAAGTTTTTTATACTATTGTGATTCCTCAAAACGATAAGCAAGAACAGGCGATCGCTCAAAACTTTTCTGATTTGACCCGTTTAAATGTTGCTGAAGGATTTGTCTACCGTAGCCAACCCTTTTACTCTAAGGAATTTGCCAAAATTTTTAATAATCAATATCGGGCGCTCAATCTATTTAGCATTGTCACGGAAATGCTGTAATTTTTTCTACCATTTAGACTAATAAATTGGGAAGTTATTTTCTCATATAATTCCATCTTTTTCTAGCAATACCTGACAGTTTAAATTTGTATGGCTGCTAATTTTGAATCAAAATAAGATTAGTCTATTAGTTTCATAAAGGTAAAAGATGATGACCACAGAGCGATTTAAAAAGTTCACGATTTTGCATTCTAATGATATGCATAAAGACTTTTTAGCAGAGGCTGGGGGTGAAGAGGGTCATTTGATTGGTGGAGTATCGTTGCTTTCCGGCTATATCAATAAGGTGCGATAATCATTTTAAAGGGGGATGAAGGGGCTGCCGTCGGCAGCCCCTTCATCCCCCTTTTGTAGTAAAGTAATTTGAATAATGACTGAGTTTTTGAGTGTGGCAACTGGTGACTATAGTATTAATTGATTCTCTTAAAAAGTTGTTGATTGAAACTGCATCTCTTTTTAATTGGTGCTGA
>NZ_CAXTNP010000025.1:0-43136 GCF_964245575.1 uncultured Nostoc sp.
TTGCTCAGTGTTCAAGCCGAGCAAAGCCGAGGCTTTAAAATAAAAAAGTTCCCTCTTCAAGATGATATTTTTATTTACAATTATTGAATTTAGGGTGAGTATTCTAAAATCGAATTCTCAGCTTTGCTGTAATTAAAAAGTTCCATTAGCTTGTCAGGGTAAGTGGCATAAACCAAAGGACGAGGAAAGGGGATATAAGCTTCGATGCAAATCAACATGGAAATTCGTGTCGCACAAAACGCTATTTAGGTTGTAATCAAGAAAGCTTTCAATTGTTTCTATGAAAGTGGATAGTTACCGCTTTATTCCGAAGAAGTGCAGAATCTGGGTTGAAAATTATTATTGTTATTATTGTGGCGATCGCACCGCAACACTATCGCCTGGTGTTGAAGGCCATCTCACCGTCAGAATAGTACAGTCAGACTGAGCAACCCAACAATATGGTACACCCGCACACCACAGCACATAATTACCCTCACGAGATAGAATCATTTCCCCATCCTCAAACTGAAGGCAAAATTGGCCATTAATCAAGATGGAAAGAGTCGCGGCTGTGTCATTTACTCCCCACTCGGTTCTACAGTCTCCTGCTTTATGGACACCCTACTTTATTTCTAGTGCTGTGGTTGAGTGAGGATCATCATCTGGGGTGATGAAGTAACCCATAAACCAACCCCAGCGATTTGCACCTTCCTTCGCAGCATTCCCAAAAATAACTTTAGGTTGCATCACTCACCTCGAAAGAAGGAAGTGAACTATTTACACTTACCGCAAGTTCACTTTACAAGAATACCCGCTTATGTTGTTGTAGTAGAGAGTGGGGTATTGGTTGCTCTAAATGAGAAAAAGCGCGTAGGCACAGCCCACCGCAAGCATCGCTAGTTTGCCAGAGGGTTTGCTTGATTAACTCCAACTTCCTGGAAACTTCTTTATTCATAACTAATTAAAATAGATCAACACAGATGATTAATTATGAAAATTATCTGCGTCCATCTACGATTTTAGATTAAGGTGAGTTTAACCAACCTCTCCATTTAGGAGAAGACCGAGCTGGCTCCTCTACGACTAATGGATAATTTATTTTTTGAGCGTTGCATAGTTGCGGGATGATTTAGCAAGTTCCAAAATTCTCCCCCTGCAACGCCAGCCTCCTCTGCTTGCCTCAATCCATCCCACTGTTCTGCAACGCCATTTTTTGGTATTCCCCTACTCTTGACTGGGAGCAGCAGGTTGCGATTGAGGTGATTGAGGTTGTTGGCGTAAACGGCGCAAAGAGTCCCGCAACTTGTTCTGGCTAGTGTTATCTGTTCGCCGTCGCCGATTTGTGGTTGCTTGTGGCTTTTGTGATGAATTGGTAGTCGTCGGCTCACGTTGGATGCGGCGTAAGGACTCTCTTGCACTTCCTTGAGTAGGAGTTGTCCTAGCTCCAGATGATGAGTTTGTAGGAGTACTTTCCGCTCTTTGAGGTTCTAACCGTCTACTAAATCCAGATATTACTGGTCTTGTGGCTGTAGCTTCATTAGATGAGGGTGGTGTCAACTCTCGTCGCCTACGTCTTGGATTTTCCTGTGTGGAGTTGGCAGTAGTTGCCTGCCGGGTTCTCTCTTCTGCTTCTCTTTGTGCTTGCCGTTCTTGAACTTGGCGCGATCGCCGTGAACCTTTTATGGCAAATTCAGTGGCTATAGATACTCCTTGTCTACCACCTTCTGTGGGTTTTAATTTCCAGTCACGCGCTTGTCTCAATTGGGCTTCATCCAATTCACGGTTTCCACTGGATCTGGTTAGCCGCACATTAGTAACATTGCCTTGTGCATCACTATCGACAGCTACTTCTACTCTGCCTTCAACTCCTCGCCGTCTTGCTGCATCAGGATACTTGGCATTACATTCACGGCAAGCTGCACGACCATTAGCATTACCTGAAGTGTTAATTTTTGGAGGTGTTGGCACTATTGGCGCTGTTGCTACTGTCGGACGGTTTCCTACTCCATTGCCTATACCACTGCCAGAGCCAGAACCAATTCCTGAACCTCTACCACTGCCAGAGCCAGAACCAATTCCTGAACCTCTACCACTGCCGGAGCCAGAGCCAATTCCTGAACCTGTACCTGTACCTGAACCTGTACCTGAACCTGTACTTAAAGCAACGCCAGAGCCAGAACTACCAGAGTTACCTGTAAGAACTGAACTACCACCGCCGCCACCACCACCACCGCCACCCCCGCTCTGAGGAGCAACAGTTGTCACAGGAACTTCTGGCTTGGGAGCAATTTCCCTATTTGTTGGTTGTGGGTTTTGAGTAGTTTGTTTTGGTTGTTGTTGAACTGGCTGAATTTGAGTAGTTTGTTTTGGTTGTTGAACTGGCTGAATTTGAGTAGTTTGTTTTGGTTGTTGTTCAACTGGCTGAATTTTTGGTCTTTCAATCAATTCTTGTACTGGTTTTTGTACTGGTGGAGTTTCTATAGACTGTTTTTGAACAACTTCTGGTTCTTTTTTGGGTTCTTCTGGAATTTTTTCAATTGGTTTTTCTGGTTCCGCAGTCGGAGAATCTACGATCGCCACCTCTATTGGTTCTTCTTCTCCTGTGGGCACTCTCGTCAAATAATTACCTATGCCTGAGGACAGTACGCCGATATGCAGCGCCAGTGAACCTATCAGACTGTAAGTCAGAAAAGACTTGAGAGCCTCAACTTCTTTGGAACGTTGCTCGACAGTAGTGCCGGAAAAGCTCATAGCTATTGCTACCTATTCTCACTAATTTAGTCATCTTAGAATGCATAGTCACAAATATCAAGTAAAAAATTAAAATTATTTTGGGCAGTGTTATGAACAGCATACTTATATAATCAAAATATCTTTGAAAAAGACTGTTTAATATAATGATTTATAGATAAAATTAATTTTTGTGTTATGTATTAATTAAATTATTTTATGTAAAACCAAAAAAGATTAAATAAAAATAATGATAATTCTATTTGAAAAAAGTATGATTATATCTTAAACTCTATTGAGAAAAAGTTTCATTTTTTTAGCTTGATTCTGGTAATTTGATTTTGTATTGTTGATGACGTTTAGAGGCACTACATGGGAATTCAGAATTTGTTTGAAGCAGGCGGTGTGGTCATGTTGCCCCTGCTGGCGTTTTCGGTGTTGGCAGGGGCATTAATGATCGAGCGGGCGAAGTTTTGGATACAGATTGGTAAGCGTCAAAACCGGGTGGTGCGAGAGGTTTTAAATCTTTATCGACTTGATAATGTTGTTAGTGCCGTGGATAAGCTGCAAAAAAATGTAGATTTGCCTATAGCACGCATTTTTCTGGCTGGACTACAGCTAGAAAGACCGACTCCAGAAAAATTTCGTTTGGCTTTGAAAAGCGAGGCGCAAGCAGAAATCCCTATGCTCAAGCGGTTTCAAGCTGTATTTGACACCATTATTGGTTTAGCGCCTCTGTTGGGACTTCTCGGCACAATTTTAGGATTAATTCGCTCATTTGCTGGACTGAATATTGGTGATGTCGGAGGTACTAAAACTAGTGCAGTTACTGCTGGTATTAGTGAAGCTTTAGTTGCTACCGCCTCAGGATTAGTTGTGGCTATCTTTGTGCTTTTAGGAGCCAGCATCTTCCGGGGACTATACCAGCGGCAGATAACAATGATTCAAGAGTACGGCGGACAGCTAGAAATACTGTTCCTCGATCGCTATGATCAACTCAATCGCCACGAACAACAGGAGAAGTCCTATGGATCTAGATGAGAATGAACCAGATTTACCACCATTTATAAATGTAGTACCTCTGATTGATGTAATGTTTGCCCTTTTGACATTTTTTATTATGTCAACGCTGTTTTTAACACGCTCAGAAGGGTTGCCAGTAAATCTACCGAAGGCAGCCACGGCGAAGGAACAGCAAATTCCCACTAAAGTTACGATCACGGTAGATGAAAAAGGTCAGATAAGCCTAAACCGCGATCCAATAGCAGTTAATGATTTAGCAGCGCGAGTGCGGACTTTAGTTGGTTCTAACCAAGATACATTGGTGATTATTAATGCCGATCAAAAAGTCTTGCATGGTGAGATAGTGGGAATAATGGATCAAGTACGTCAAGTGAAGGGTGCAAGGTTAGCGATCGCTACCCAAAGATAAAAACTAGAAATATTGTGTATCAGAAGTTGAGCGAGTCAGGAAAATTCTATATTCTGACTCTTAACTTCTTCTTGTATGATGACTACTACCAGCTACGCTTACACATCTGCAATTCTTGAGATATAAGTTTAAATAATGATTCTTGCTGTGAATGAATAAAAAAGTGGTCACCGTCGAACTCATGTAATGAGAAAGCAGCGATAGTCTGCTCTTGCCATGCTTGCAAAGCCTCATGACTAACTTCTTGGTCTTGCAAACCACCAAAAACAGTAATAGGACACTCAAGTGGCTGTTTTTGAGTGTAAATATAAGTTTCCAGAACGGCAAAATCTGCCCGCAAAATAGGGAGGAACATCTGCATCAGTTCCGCGCTTTCTAGTACTGCTTTGGGTGTACCATTAAGACTGCGTAGCTCGCCCTGCAAATCAGGGTCTGATAGGACGTGGAGGGGTGGTTTGGTTAACGGGATTTGTGCGGCGCGACGAGCAGATATGAAGAGGTGAAAGGGAGCAAGACTATACTTAGAGTGAAGTAGATGGGTCAACTCGAAGCTAACTAATCCGCCCATGCTGTGACCGAAAAAGGCGAATGGTTTGTCTAAATATGGTAACAGAACTGGAGCGATCGCTTCAACAAGAGATTCTAATCGCGTCAAGGGTGCTGACTTAATCTGTCTTCCGCGTCCCGGATATTCCACTGCACAGACTTCGACATTACTCGGTAGATTATTAGGCCATGTGCGAAAAATCATTGAGTTCCCACCAGCGTAGGGGAAGCAGAATAAACGCAAGTTGGCTTGAGGATTTGGTTGGGGACAGATAACCCAGGAATTGAAGCTTGGTGTAGTTGTCATAATAGACCCTGCATTAGCTGTTTAACCTTTTGTGGCTCATTGCTAGAACCTGCTTCATATCATACTAAATGACCGCACAAGGGCAGGTATTTGCTACTATGAAAAATGTAAAAAATGTCATAGTGTATTCGTGAAGCAGACATCTTGCTTATTTTATAATAAGGAGTCTTTGATGAGCGTTTATATTATTCGACCCAAAGCAACATCAGTAGCGCGATCGCTAAAACTTGAATCTAAAAAATTTACACCAGAAAGTCGTAAGGCGCAAGTTGCAGAAGTTGTAAATTTTTGGCAGGAAAATCCAGTACACCAAGAAATCGAAAGCTGGCTCGAAGATGCACAAAACCCAACTAGCCAAGTTTCAAAGCACCCAGATTACTCAGGAATTACTGGGGCAAGTATTGTAGAAATGCCTGATGATGAAGCTCAAAGGATGCGTGAGGAGTTACCCAACGCTCTCATTTTACGCGATCAGCCGATTGAGTTGATTGAGCCACAACGGAATACAGATACTAGAGATGAAATTACCAAAAATGAATTGTGGCATTTGGATGCGATCGCTCTCAACATAGCACGTCAAAATGGATTTACAGGCACTGGGAAAAACATCACCATTGCTGTCCTCGACACGGGTATTGACTCAACTCACCCAGAATTGCAAGGCAAAGTAACTGAATCTTATAGTTTTAATGATAGAAGCAAGCAAATCCAGTCAATATCTTCCCAAGATACCAATGGTCATGGTACTCATGTAGCTGGACTAATTTGTGGTAAGCAGGTTGGCGTTGCGCCAGAAACTAAATTAATCGACGGCGTACTTATCCCAAGAGGTACTGGCAACTTATCAAACTTTGTGATGTGGCTGGACTGGCTAGCACTTCGAGTAGACGTGAATATTGCCAATATCTCAGCTGGTCTTCCTACTTATGCTTATGAAATGAGCGATGTCATTGATACTTTATTGGCAGTTGGTATACTCCCTGTTTGTGCTGTTGGTAACAATGGACGTAACAATACTAGAACACCAGCAAACTGTCGGAGTTCAGTTTCAGTAGGTGCGACAAACTTTAATAGTAAAGTTGCCGGTTTTAGCGGCAGTGGCAGGATATCTGTTAATAATCATTCTTATGATGTTCCCTCTTTGGTTGCACCTGGAGAAGGAGTTTATTCATCAGTTCAAGGTGGTGGTTACGAAGCTTGGGACGGAACTTCAATGGCAACCCCAATCGTTTCTGGTGTAGCAGCGTTAATCTTAGAGAAGTATAGTAAGCAAATTCCGGTATTGGATTTAATTGACGGACTGCTCACAAGTTGTCAAGATTTGGGACATGATAAGGAACGCCAAGGTAAAGGTTTAATTCAGGTAACCGCAGCCCTATGAAACTTAACGAAAGTCAAATTGCCAAAATTGACCCTCTGCTTCAGGAAGTTTTGACGGGGGCAAAGGGGAATGAGGTAATTCGGGCAATTATGAGTTTGGGGGACGAAAATCAAATCAGATTAAATGCTAGCAATTCATCGCTGAAACCTCAACAATTTACATCATCTGAGGCTTATCGACAGGCATTAATTGATCAGCGCAAAAGTCAACTTGCTTTAACGCTGGGTGATACTATCGAAGAACTCCAGGAACTTTCTTTGAAACCTATTGGAGGTGGACTCAGCCGCGTTGTGGTTGTAGAAGGTTCGGCTGATGCGATTTTAAGCGCGTTGGCACTGTCTGGAGTTAACCATGTCACTTTAGATCAGCTGATTGCACTACCAGAAGTTGCACCAGATGCAGCAGTTAAATATTTTGCTGACATTTATATAAACACACTTGACCGGCCTTTAGATAAGAAAACCACAAAATTAATTTATCAAGCATCTGAACAATATATTATTGAATACCACAAGCGCCATAACAAGTTGCAAATATTGGGAATGCAACAGCCTGTAAATTTGGATTCAATTTACACAGCTGTGCAATGTTTACAGCAAGATGATATCCGGCGATTTGAATCAATTGAAGCCTTACAGAATCTTTTCAGCGAAACTGGAAAACGTGGCTTTCACCTTGAAAAGGCTGGTAAGCAAGAGGGCATTAAAGTTGCCAATCAGCAGCAATATTTGATGGTACTTGGCGCACCGGGTGCTGGTAAGTCTACATTTTTGCGGAAGATAGGACTAGAAGCACTCAAGGGCAAATCTGGTGAATTGCAATATGAATGTATTCCGGTTTTTATTGAATTAAAACTATTTACCGAGAGCAATATCAATATTAAAGAAATAATTAGACAAGCATTCCGATTGTGTCAGTTACCATTCTTTGAAGAGTTTACTAATAAAGCGTTACAAAAAGGCAAGTTATTAGTTTTGCTGGATGGTTTAGATGAAGTGCCAACGAAAAATACAGATTTAGCAATTAGGCAAATTCAAAGCTTTGTTGAGCAATACAAAGATAATCGATTTATTGTATCTTGTCGGACTGCTGCCTATCGAGCGCAGTTTAAGAAATTGATGGAAATTGTCATCGCAGATTTTGATGATGCTCAAATTCAACAGTTTATTCAAAATTGGTTTTCTTCAGAGGTAGATAGAAAAGCCAGAACTGCTGACAAGTGCTGGGAGTTAATTAAAACCCAAGAATCAACTAAGGAGTTAGCTCGAACTCCTGTATTGCTAACTTTTCTCTGTTTAGTGTATGACGAATCTCAAGACTTGCCTGAAAATCGAGCTAGGGTTTACAGTGATGCTCTTGATATATTACTCAAAAAATGGGCTGCTGAAAAACGGATTCAAAACGATCCAATTTATCGTCAGCTTGGGATCGATTTAGAGAAAATCATGCTAGCTGAGATTGCATATCACAGCTTTAAATCACAGCGACTGTTTTTATCTGACCAAGAACTTGTGCTTCAAATTCAAGAGTTTCTGGCAAGTAATGACAATGCAAATAAGAATTTAGATGCTGAGGCAGTTCTAGATGCTATAGCTATTCAGCAGGGAATATTAGTAGAACGGGCAAGGGATGTCTACTCATTTTCTCATTTAACGCTACAAGAATATTTAACAGCACAGTATATTAATGACCATCGTCAAGTTGAAAAATTAGTTACTGAACACCTGACAGATAAACCCTGGAATGAGGTGTTTTTATTGGTAGCTGGGTTGATGCATGGTGGTGCAGATAATTTGCTGTTGTTGATGGAAAAGGAAGCGCAAAAATATATTAACACCCCGAAGTTACAAGCTTTATTAAACTGGGCAGAACAGGTAACAGTTGGATCGCCAGGGGATTTTAAACCTGTGGGTAAACGCGCAGTTGCGATCACGATTGCGATTGCGATCTCCTACGCTAATCCCTACCTCTACCCTGTTCGCTACGCCTACGCCTATGCCAACGCCATTGCTGACCCCAAAGCCAACGCTATGGTTTACCCCGACAGCTACGCTAACGCCATCGCCTACTACCAAGTCCATGCCATTCTCTTCCCCGATACCTACGCCTTCTTTGGCCTCAACGAATACGCCCATACCATTGCTCAAGCTATCGAGTATACTTGTAAACTTGAAAAATTAAAAATTTTCAATAACGTCAACTTTACTATGCTGATCGCCCAACTAGAAGCACTTAAAGCTACAATTCCTGATGATCAACAGCCACAAGAAGCGCGTCTGGCATTTCTTAAACACCTGCAACAAACCTTACTCAAAGCTTTCCATCTCAGCTTAGAAATAGTCAACTTATCTGAGGAAGAAATAGAAGCACTGGAAAATTATCTCTACGCCAATTACCTCATCATCCAATGCAAACAAGCAGCAGTACGGGCGTCGCCTCAAACCTGGGAAGCGATTGAGGCGCGGATGTTGTTGGTTCCAAATGGTTAAGCAACAATAGGAAAATCAAAAGATAGCCAGATAAACGCTCCATGAGTTCATTACAACAGGCTAAAGATACAAAAACTCAAACCTTTACAGCAATCTTGCATTGGGAAGAGGATGTTTATGTAGCTGAATGTCCAGATGTAGGAACCGCCAGCCAAGGAGAGACGATAGAAGAAGCGAAAAACTATATTTAGAAGAGTTCTCGCTTGCTGAAGTCGCTACGCTAAAAACTTTCATTAGCAAAATTGAAGTCGTTGTTATTACAACTTCAAGTTTTGTTATAAATGCTCAAGCTGTAGTTACTACAACTCCAGTTGTGATAAGTAAAATTGAAGCTGTTGTTAATACAACTTAAGCTGTTGTTATGAATGCTCAAGCCGTTGTTACTACAACTCCAGTTGTGATAAGTAAACTAGAAGCTGGTGTTACTACAACTTAAGCTGTTGTTATGAATGCTTAAGCTGTAGTTAAAAACGTTGAAGTTGTTCTAACAAACGCTCAAGCTGTAGTTATAAACGTTGAAGTTGTTCTAACAAACCCTCAAGCTGTTGTTATGATACTAAGTCTTATAGTTATGAATGCACAAGCTGTGGTTTTTTCTCTTCACCCACATATATCTCATCTTCTCTGTTAATAAACACCTGAGACAATGCCTGATAAGCTTCACTCCAAGCTGCCATCACTTCTTCTGTAGCTGCTTCCCCTAAAACATCTTTCATTGCTTGCAGTAAACTTTCTCCAACAATAGGATATTGCTCTGGTGTAACATGGGTCTGCACATGACGATGAGCAATCTTTTCCACCATCGATTTTAAAGCTGGTAGATTATCAATTTGGGCAGCATAGCCATAAACTGCTGTAGCCAACCTCGCAGGCTGAGAACCATTTGCTTGAGCAGACATATCAAATTGCTCTCTGATTTCTGGATGGTTACGAAACATAATTTCATACATCCGAGTTGTAATTTGCTGACCGTTCTTTTTTAAGATAGGTGCTGTAGATTTAACGATATCTATTGTTTGTTGGCTAATCATAGTATCTTGAACCACTTGTAATGTTGATTGACTTCAATTTAGTGGTTATTCCTATTGGTTACTATGAGCTAGCTCAGTCAACGAGTAATATCCTGTCAAAGCCTCTATACATCTACAGCCAGTGGCATTGTTAAAAAATTGCAACAAGAATGAAAATGTAAGAATGCAAATATGTACATCGATAATTTATCAAGCAATTTGATATGCATACGATTGAGAAAAAGTCAACAATAAAAGCCTGGGCAGGTGCGATCGCCAAACCAGCAAAAGAATTTCCCCCTACCCAACTGCCAATTCTTTCTGGCAAAATTCCAGATGGCTTGCGTGGCACACTTTACCGCAATGGCCCGGCACGGCTAGAACGCGGTGGCAGTGGCATGGGACACTGGTTTGATGGAGATGGAGCAATTCTGGCTGTAAATTTTACCGATGCAGTCGCAACCGGGGTTTATCGCTACGTGCAAACCTCTGGCTATCAAGAAGAAGCCGCAGCAGGTAAACTAGTCTACGGCAATTATGGCATGACTGCACCAGGGCCAATTTGGAATCAATGGCAAAAGCCGATCAAGAATGCTGCCAACACTTCGGTGTTAGCACTTCCAGATAAACTTTTGGCACTGTGGGAAGGTGGTAAACCCCACGCCCTCGATTTACAAACTTTAGAAACTTGGGGCGAAGATGATTTAGGGGGGTTAAGTAAAGGATTAAACTATTCCGCGCATTGTAAGCGTGACGAGCAAACAGGGGAGATTTTTAACTTTGGCATCACCCCTGGACAAAATGCGACGCTGAATATTTACAAAAGCGATTCGACTGGGCGGATTATCCAACAAGCCGCATACCAGCTAGATGGTGTACCATTGGTGCATGATTTTGTTTTAGCAGGACAGTATCTTGTATTTTTCCTTCCGCCAGTGCGGTTGAATGTCTTACCCGTGCTAATAGGGATAAACAACTATAGTGATTCGCTAGAGTGGCAACCTAAATTAGGAACTAAAATTTTAGTTATTGATAGGGAAACCCTATCTGTAGTGAGTCGTGGAGAAACCGAACCTTGGTATCAATGGCATTTTGCTAACGGTTATGTAGATGCTAGCGGTTCAGTGATTGTGGATATCGCCCGTTATGAAGATTTTCAAACTAACCAATATCTTAAGGAAGTGGCTACAGGTGAGACTCACACCCCAGCTAAAAGTACACTAACGCAAGTTCATCTGCATCCCCAAACTGGCAAAGTTACCTCAATTCAGCAACTATTAAACGGACATTGTGAATTTCCGAATGTACCACAGCAAAACGTGGGGCAAGCTTCTCGGTACACATATATGTCAAAATCCCGTTCAGGAACAGATATTAGCCAAGAAATATTAAATGCGATCGCTCGTTTTGATCACAAAACCGAAACCCTCACCGAAGCAGACTTAGGAGAAAACCGTTATCCTTCCGAACCCATCCACGCCCAAGACACCCAAAACCCTGAACAAGGTTGGGTGCTAACCGTTGTCTACGATGGTAATTCTCATAGTAGCGAAGTTTGGGTATTTGATAGCGATCGCCTGGATGCTGAACCCGTTTGCAAACTAGGATTACCCAGCATCATCCCCCACAGCTTCCACGGCACTTGGAACCCAGCATCATAACTCCTCTGCGTACCTCTGCGTTTCCCTTAGCTACCTGGTGCGTTCAAAAAACAACGGTACAGTAAAAACTTATAGCATTGACTAGACATAATTAATCGCATCTGGTCAATGCAAAATCAAAAATCCCAAAGAGTCTTGTCCTATGCAATTACAAGAAAAACCCCACTATTCTCCCACAGAATACTTAGAACTAGAAGTCATTTCTGAGTATCGTCATGAATATATAGATGGTCAAATTATACCCATGACAGGTGGAACACCAAATCACAACCAAATAGCTGGTAATTTTTATGCAGCCCTCAATTTTGCTTTGAAGCGACAACCTTATCGAGTATTCGTCGCTGATCAACGTCTATGGATTCCCAAAAAGCGAATTTATACATATCCTGATGTAATGGTTGTTGCAGGTTCATTAGAATTTTCTGAGGCACGTAAAGATACAATTACTAATCCCTTAGTAATTTGTGAAGTGCTATCCAAATCTACCAGAAGCTATGACATAGATGAAAAATTTGCGGCTTATCGCACCATACCCAGTTTTCAAGAATATGTTTTGATTGATCAGTACAAAAATCATCTAGAACAGTATTCTAAAACTGATGAAAATAAATGGATTTTCTCAGAGCATGAACAAGAGAGTGGTATTTTAACACTATCCTCTATTCAATTTCAAATGCCTCTATTAGATATTTATGATAAAGTTGACTTTGAGGCTAAAGAATAACCTCACTCTAACTGGTTAACTAAGCAACATGACCACTTCTAGACGCCACTACCACATCACTACCTTCGGTTGTCAGATGAATAAAGCTGACTCAGAGCGCATGGCTGGCGTTTTGGAAGATATGGGCTTTGAATGGTCAGAAGACCCGAATAATGCAGATGTGATTCTCTACAATACCTGCACAATTCGGGATAATGCCGAGCAAAAGGTATATTCTTACCTTGGCAGACAAGCGAAGCGCAAGCATGAGCAGCCTGATTTAACCCTCATCGTTGCAGGTTGTGTTGCCCAGCAAGAAGGTGAAGCGCTATTGCGGCGAGTCCCAGAATTAGACTTGGTAATGGGGCCACAACATGCCAACCGCCTCAAAGATTTGCTGGAATCAGTATTTGACGGCAATCAAGTTGTCGCAACCGAGTCTGTTCATATTATTGAAGATATCACCCAGCCGCGACGGGATAGTAAGGTAACAGCTTGGGTAAATGTAATTTACGGCTGTAACGAACGCTGCACCTATTGCGTGGTTCCCAATGTGCGCGGTGTCGAACAATCGCGCACACCGTCAGCTATCCGGGCTGAAATGGAAGAATTAGGACGGCAAGGTTACAAGGAAATTACTCTACTCGGTCAAAATATTGACGCTTACGGCAGAGATTTGCCAGGAACAACAGCAGAAGGACGGCATCTGCACAACTTCACAGATTTACTTTATTACGTGCATGATGTACCGATAATTGAAAGGCTAAGATTTGCTACTAGCCATCCCCGTTATTTTACAGAGAGATTAATTAAAGCTTGTGCTGAGTTGCCCAAGGTGTGCAAACACTTCCACATTCCCTTTCAATCTGGGGATAATGAACTTTTAAAGGCGATGGCGCGGGGTTATACTCATGAAAAATATCGTCGGATCATCGATACCATTCGGCGGTATATGCCAGATGCTTCCATTAGTGCTGATGCGATTGTCGGTTTTCCTGGGGAGACAGAAGCACAGTTTGAAAATACCCTGAAACTGGTGGAAGATATTGGCTTTGATATGTTGAATACAGCAGCATATTCGCCGCGTCCAGGGACACCAGCCGCTTTCTGGGACAATCAGCTAAGTGAAGAAGTTAAAAGCGATCGCCTCCAACGCCTGAATCATTTAGGAAACTTGAAAGTAGCCGAGCGATCGCAACGTTACTTTGGACGCATCGAATCCGTTTTAGTAGAAGACCAAAATCCTAAAGATCAAACCCAGGTGATGGGACGCACTGATGGTAATCGTCTGACATTCTTCAATGGAGACATCAAAGAATTGAAAGGGCAGTTAGTGAAGGTAAAAATTACCGAAGTTCGTCCTTTTAGCCTGACGGGTCAACCAGTTGAAGTAAGACAAGCCATGCCAGTATGAAAAACAGGGAAAAGGTTAAGGGGGAAAGAGAACCTCGATATTTAACCTTTTTTGTTTCTCAAAGCTACTTCACCTTAACGCGGAAGCGAACAAAGCCGTAAAAATCTTTGACAAGATTGGGTAAATCTGGACTCCGCGTAATATTCACCACCACGGCTCCATTAGTGTTAGTAGCAGTGCAGTATGATGGGGTCGACTCGTTAGCAGGATAAAAGCGTCCGCGATCGCCATCCTCGACATTGCTAAGGTAAAATGTAGGACTGCTAGAACTAACTGCAAGACCTATGCCTTGATCTGATCCTGGTAAGCCGCCATCACCAGGACTCTTACCATTAAATGCAGTGGGAATAAAAGTAGTATTATTAGGAACTAAATCGCAGAATTTGACATTAGTAGCATCATTCGGGCCCTTGGAGAGGAAGTAGATAGTATATTCCAATTCATCGCCTGGTTTGACAGTGCCAGCATTAATCAATCCGCGCAGATAGCCAGCAGGCCATTTTGCATCGTTATCATCAGAAGCGAATGGTTCTGGTACGTAGTTGGCAGCAGTAATCGCCACGTCGCTGCGACCATCTACAATGTCGCTTAAATCTTGATTATTGATGCGGGTGATGCGTTTCACTAACAAAAGCTTTGCATTAGCAGTAATCGCACCGTTATTGCTTTCCCCAACGCTAGTAATACGACTACCTATAGTATCAGTGTCTCTAGTTGGTAGGTAGTTTGTACACCTTGTGCTAGCGTTTTTACTAGTAGTTGCTTCCCAACAAGCACTAGCATTTGTATCCTGACCATTGGGAGTTAAACTAATAGATTGTCCAGTGCTAGCGCCAACTAGAGAAGACTGATAAGTATTGTCCCAGAGATTAAGAACACTTGAGGGAGGTGTATTAACCTCACTACCACTGCCGTATGCGATATAGTCAATAATTTTATCCTGGTTATCGTACAACCAAATATCATCACCAGAGTTGTTGAGTTTGGGAGTTTGTCCTAACCAAGCTTGAAAAGCTGCTCCTGTTGCTTGATGATTGGCGTTGTTATCCCCAATCCAAATCACAGCATATTTCCCTGGTTGTAAAGTTGTGCCGTTAGGGAATGTATAAGTAAACCCGTTAGTACTATCATTATCATTAGCAGTTAGGTGTCCATCTGCTAACTTCAAACCACTTAAATCTACAGTTGAGGAGGAAGCATTATAAAGTTCAATAAACTCATCGTTAGTGTTAGTAGTAGTACCCGTTTCGTTATACAAAACTTCATTTATTATGATTTTGCCAACGTTGGGTGAAACTGCATCAATAATATTAAATGGAGTTGGTTGAGTTTGACCAGGATAATAAGTCCATAAATCCAGCCCTTTAGCATCTCCAAAAGAGCCAGTGCATGATGTGTTAGTATTACCAGCGCTACCAGACTGACCAAATTTCCGGTCATTGCTGGCGGTGTCAAAACCGTTAATTGGGTCGCTAAAGGCTGGGCTTGGTGGACTAATACCACAGAGTACTTGACCAGACGTACCGATTTGAATACCACCGATAGTTTTATAACCGCGATCGTCATAAAATCCTCTGGTGTTGCCGAGTGGATTAGTGACATTCAGCATTGTAATGGTAGGGCCGCCAGTAAAATTGTTTTCCGCATCTAGCAAGGGAAAGTGATATTCACCTCCAAAGGTTCTGACTGTGACTTTATAATTACTGTTAACTGGAAAAAAATTACCACTGTTATCTTTACCATCCCAACTAACCGCTTGCTGTCCCGTTGTGGTCATAATCCCTCGCAGAAGACGGTTTTGTGAGTTGGTCGGATCAAAATTACTACCATCTCGGCTGATAATGAGTTCATAAATACCTGTGACAGTGCTGCCAAAGTTAAAAGTACCGCCTGTACCGTAAGAACTATTATTTCCTGTAACTGTGCCGTTGAATTGTAAGTTACTGATAAGAGGAATAATTGGGCTAAGGGGAATGCCAGTTCCATCTAAACTGCCATCTGATTTGTAACGTTCAATGTATGGAAGTGCGTTGGCGTCGATGGAGTTGAAAAAGGTAGGATATTGGGGACGAGCCAAGCTAACACCACCTTGGGGACTTGTCAGCTGACCATCCGCCCCTAATAGGTCATGATAGAGAGGCGTTTTACCATCACTATCAAAAAAGCCAGTCTGATTACCATAGAGAACGAATCCATTCGGGTCTGTGCCCCTGAGTTCTACTTTATACTGAAAGCCATCTATGGTTACAGGATAGACAGGGAAGTTGAGATATCGACCGTTACCGCCAGTAAATAAAGCCAGATAATAGCTGAATAATCGCCCGTTTAAGTCAGTTGTTGAAGTTTGGTCGTTACTACGTACTGTTACATCCCAAGCTGCAACACTACTTCCTTGTTGAGCATTAAAGTTGTTCACACTACTCAAATTAATCTCACCAGTAACAGTGCCATCAGCTCCAGAGTTACTCCCAACAGGCCCGTAAAAAACTATGTCATAAACTCCAGTGGATGGAGCGTGGTAATAGCAGGGAATATAACCGCTGGGATTACCTCCACCAGAAATAGCACGGGGGCCATTTAACTCCTGTAGGCGAGTTGAGATAACCCCTCGTCCAGTTTGAGAAGTACATACAAAATCTGGTGTGCTAGGAACAGTTTCACTACCAATACTTCCACTGACACGACCGGGATTGTAAACGCGGATATCACCATTAGTTATCCCAACTGCGCTGGAACCCAAAAGAATGTACTCATCTTTGTTGGCGTAGACCTTAAGCAAGGTTCGTCGCAGCACAAGATTGCCATAAGTGTTGGTACGCCATTCCAGGTTAGCTCTGCTACTGCTGGCTGTGGCGCTACTGGGATACAGCGTGCGACTACCTTCAGCCTGAGCGACTTGTGTCCAGCAATTCAGGGCGCACAGTGATAGAGCAAGACTGCTTAGTAGTCTTTTATAGCGTTTGGGGAGTCTATTGTTGAGCGCTAAAAAATGTTTTAAAAGTAGACTCATTTATGCCTTACTAGCTCCTGATTTTAATTGGATGAGTGCGATCGCTCCGATAAGCCACTCTGTATCTACGTATTACTGTATTCACTGCCGATTTAGAAATGCCATACTGGCAATGGATAGCGGATACTCCTAACGTTGCTAAGGCTAATGCACTTAGGCTATGCCCGTTTTTATGTTGCCCAATTCATCCGAGAATTTACCATTTTTATTCACATTCACGGTTGCGATCGCTTTTAAATACTTAAATAAAAATTTCATAGTTTAATTCCTGAATAATTAGACACGAAATGTCGCATCTCTACATTGAAATTTCACTGTCTTAATTTTTCTACCAGGCTTTGCACCGTGGATTCTTGTTGCTGACGTGGCACAGGTTTTTGCTGTCCAAAGCCATCAAATAATTCGTTGAGCTTGACGCTTATACCCAAATATGCACCGCCTGCGGAACGTGTGCCAGAAAAATCCCGATCATCAACTTTACCAAACACATATCCAGCCGAAAGGCGCAGGTTAGGCGTGAGATAATAGCCTGTTTCTACAACAAACCCTGTTTCGCTGTAGCTAGACTGACTAATTACACGAGCCTCACCCACCAAATCCCAGCTATATCCCAAACGGTAAGTAGCACGTAATTGCGCCAGATTTACTGTGCTAGTACCAGCTAAATCACTGGCTATGTAAGAAGTACTGTTACGCAAAGCATACTTACCGTAGAATTCCCATTGCCAGTTAGGAGCGTAAATCGCTTCTAAAGCAAAGGTATGGTCTTGGGAACCTGTACCACTTCCTAACAGGATGGTGTCAGGGATAGTTGATGGATTTTTGCGATATTCATAACGCAATAAGGCATTAAATTTATCGCTATTGGGGTCGCGGTAAGCTAAACCCAGCTTTAGGTTAGCTGTATCTCCCAATCCTGAAAGCGCTTGATTGGAAGAACCAGCTTGTTGATAACGCACCAAAGCTGTGAGAGCCGGAGAAATTTTACCCGTAACACCTGCGCTAATTACTGTATTGCTACCACTAGAAGAAGAACGATGTTCATAACGGGCGCTGGCTTGAAACTGCGGATTATCAGAGTATTCCAGCCCAACGCTGTAGCTATCGCCACCATCAAAGCCGATCGCAGATGCTGATTGACCAAAAGCAAAGGGTTGGGCATATTGTTGGCCTGCTCCAGTCCGTCCAAAGAAGTTGCCAAATACGTGTTCGTAAGCAACGTTCAGCCGCAATCCCGAAGCAATAGTCCAGCGATTATTTAGACCAATTGCTCCTTGAGTAGTCATTTCATTTGCACCACCCAAAATTGAATAACGACCGGTCAAAGTAGTATCTGATCCGAGTTTGTGTTCACCGTTGACACTCAAACTGGTGATCGAATTACCCGAATATTGGCCACTAGTGTAAAACTGTTGGGCCAGACTGATATTCACACCAGGAATTGCTGCCCAATTCAACCCGAAAATAGTACGGTCTGGGTAAACAGTATCTTTTTGGGAAGATAAACTTAGTTCATTTTGTGCTTGAAAAGTCAGGTTCTTCGCAATGGGAACTGAAAAACGCGATCGCAGTTGATCAGAATTACTACTTAGGGCGCTGTCGGGGATGCGGTCTTCCCGATGACGATGAATCCAATCCAGATCAATAATGGCGCTACCCAAACGTTGTTGAATCCCAGCCGAAATTGTCGTCAGCGAATTATCAACTTTGCTCCCAGGTATCGCCTCATAACGGGGTGCAAACAGTTCTTCAAAGGTATCTAGCGGTTGGGGAGCAATCCCAAAATTGTCTTCGTGGTCATATTGCGCCCTGACATTGGTACTTGAGGTAAGTTTAGCTGTAACCTGCGCTCCATAACGAGTTTGTCCTGGGACAAAGCTGATAGTGGCATTATTAGCAAAACCTGTATCAGCAAAGCGATAATAAGCACGACCTTGAATCCCGTTAGTAATCTGTCCCTCAGCTTCCAAGCGGTAAGCGTCACCGCTAACCTTTCCCACAACATCAGAATCATTAGTGGAATGGGCATATTCTGCGATTAAGTTACCCTGATTACCCAAAGAAATCAGCGCATCTGCACCGTAGAGTTGAAAGTCACGCACTCCCTGATTTTCTTGGACGTAACTTGCTCCAATCCAGCTTTCAGAGTTCAACTTACGGGAAAAGTTATATTGCAAACGACCAGCATAGATATTGCTATCAGAATTTTGGCTGTCGTATTGATAGCTAACAACAATCCGGCGTACCAATACTTGTCCGACTTGATCGATATCAGTGCGGAGGATGGGTTCGCGGAATAATAAAGTACCGCGATCATAGTCAATTTCGTAGTCTGGGCCTCGGTTAAGCTGTTTGCGTTCTAGTACAGTTCCAGGACGATTGAGTTCTTCTAACTCGATAAAAACATTTTCACTACCTGGTTGTAGTATTCTGCGAGAGAGGAAGTAATAACCACTAGTACCATCGGGAGCAATGGTATCCCGTTGAAACCCTTCTAAGTGGTTGCCATACAAACCTGTAATTTGTAGGTTCCCTAAATTGTAGTTAGCCTTAAAACCGTGGAGTTGACGGGTGATAGAAGTAAATTGCTGCGATCGCCGCGCAAATTCTTCTGTGTTGTAGTCACCCCACATGGCATAATCAGGGGAAGATCCAGGGATACCAGTTGAACGCTCCAAACGCAGATATACGCTGTCAATGGAAGGAGCGAGGACATCAACTTGCGAGCTATCGCCATAGACAGGATAATTTTGCTCACTGAATTGGTAAGTTCTAAATAGACGATTATTGCAGTCGCAATCTTCATTGAGGCTACGAGAACTGTTATATGCACCTGTAAACAACCACTCCCCGATCGCACCAGTGGCAAATACTGCTGAGTGGAAATCTAATTGCGTCCCGTTGTCTTTGTCAGGAGGGAGGAAATCACGGAAACTACCGTAATAATTTGTACCTCTAGCACCCAAACGTAAATCCACTACCCCTGTCACCAAACTCGGACGCAGTGCCGTTTCAAATTGTAGTTGGGTAAAGGCTTCTAAATCATTAGCTATCGCCCGAATTCGGACAGTTTCGGCTTTGAGTTGCGATCGCAACGTAGCTGTAAATTGCCCCGCTTTCGCCTCCACTTGAAATCCGGGTTCATCGGGTTTAAAGTCTTTCCCGACAAACTCCCCAGCAGTAGGTATCAAAGTGATAACAGCATCACGATTAGAGCGATTGCCATTTGCATCGATGAGTTGACCCCGAATTGTCGCTGTGGAACGTCCATCTGCCGGGATACGAGACTCAACAGTTTCTAAAGTTAGTTGCTGTGGTGCTCCCCGGACTGCGACTTCCACCGTTACAGGGGATTCTGTCCCTCCTACTACTTGTGCAGAGATGATATTTTTACCTTCTTTTAACGAGACACCATACCATGTCTGCGTTATTAAGTTGGTGGTGGCATCACTTTCTGTCCGTCCCACCAAAGAAGAATTTACCAACGTGCCATTCACCCGCAATTCCACCTGACTTCCAACGGGAAATTGCACAGTAACTGTGGTAGCTGGTACATCTACAACGCTGTCAGCCGTCGGATTCAGAATTTTGATTGCTGTGGAAATGGCGGGAGTGGGCGACACGGGAAGATTTTCATTCACCCCTTGCCTGTTCTCTACTCCTGCTATTTTGCTCAAGCCTCTAGGTAAACCTACGGAACTTGCTGGTTGAAATGGTTGTATTTGCCTTGGAGAAGCTTGCAACTGTGTCTCGGTGTCTTTGTGTCCGTCGTTCTTGATTTCGGCTATTTTGCGTAAAACTCTGGGTAAATCTACGGAAGATGCTGGTTGAAATGGTTGTATTTCCGTTTCACTTGGCTGAACATCTGAAATTAAAGTATCAGTAGTTGGTGCTGAAGAAGTGGAAGGAAATTTGTGAGGTGGAAGTTGCTGCTCGGAACTTTTGACGTTATCTGGAAAAACCAAAGCGGAACCTAACCCCCTAGCGCCCTTCCCTTGTAGGGAAGGAGGAGAATTCAAAGCCTTTCCCCTTGTAGGGGAGAGGTTTGGAAGTGAGGTTTTCAGATCCCGTGAAAAGTCTGAATCTTCAACCCCCTTATCTGCTTGCGAAGGGGAATCAAAGAAAAAGAGATTTTCATTGACGGGTTCTGCTTTGACTATTGCAGGGTATGAAATAAGGCTGAGAGCTACTATCGGCATCGCCCCCATCAACCTCAAGTTAAATCTATTTACATGGTGCAGTCTAGGTTTCATTTCTTGACTGGCTCCTGAAAGGCGGGGGTAACTGCGAAATTCATGCGTACCAAGCCACCAGGCTCTAAACGCACTAGACGAGATTGGCTATTACGTTCGCGGAATTTGTTATTGGGAGCCAGAGTATAACCAGGAAGACTGCTGAGGTCTAGTACACCCGTATGGTTTCCTGGTAAGGCATTGGCTAATGAAAACAAACCATTTGGATCTGTGGTGATGCGGTTTCCATCCTCCAGAAAAATCACCGCATTTGGTACTCCAGGCTCACCACGCTGTTGTTCACCGTCAAAGTTTTTATCAACAAACACGCGACCGATGATTGTGCCACAATCAGAAACGATTCCTGGACGAATTTTTAACTGGTGGGTTGCTGGGCCATCCTTAGTGCTAAAACCGTTGTCAGCTCGTCGGGCATTAGCGATCGCACTGTTGCGACCAGTACCGCGCAAAGCATCGGCTGTCAGTTGAGCCGCATAAGCAATATTCAAGACTTTTTCTGTAGGAATTGTTACATCTGTGCGGAATGTCACCGTGTTTCCATTGCGTTCTGAGGTGATAGCGATCGCTTGACCATCCAACTCTCCCCGCACAGATTTAGGCAAGAACTGGAATCCTAAAGGTAAGTTGTCGGTGACAACTAAATTATTCAAACCAGCATCAGCGAGATTTTTTACTGAGAGGCGGTAGATCGCTATATCTCCAGGTTCAGCAGTAGCGCGATCGCCCGTTTTGATGATCTGCACCTGATTGGGTTGACACATATTTACGGTGAAATCAAAGGCAAATAACTTCAGTGCTTGGGTTTCAGCATTGTTAACTAAAACAACCGTATCTTCGACCCTTGTCTCACCTAAAAGACTAATTGGCTGACCATCTAAAGAAGTAGCGACATATCGCACAATATTATTACCTTCAGTGCCAGTGCTAGCAATTATTTCAATCTTGATGCGTCGTTGTTTAAAGATAGAATTTGCTGGTGGATTGACTACAAAAATGTAGCTTCTACCTGGATCAGTTTGACCCTTGTTGGGATCGAGGAGAAAATTGTAGACACCCGCAGGGTTATTCGTAATAAAATACGGATTACTATTCTCGATATTTGGGGATTTACCGCCAGGAACGTTGTTATTAGGAATATCAGGTAACTCTGTTCGAGTTAGAGGCACTAAGTTTCCCAATTCTGTCCCCGTTGGATCGCTGGGATTAGGTTCGTATACGCTCACTGAAAAACCTGTATAGTCAGGTAAAAGTTCGCCACCGCAACCTAAAATCCGCCCTAATGGGTCAACTAATGGGTTAGGAATAACATTCAGCTGACTAGAACTTCCTTGATATTTATAATTAGTAGTAGAGTCTGTATAAGTATAAGTAGCTTGATTTGTTAATGGTACAGATGCAACCAGATTCTTAGTCGGTTGCGCGATCGCTGGTATAGTAGTATGCAAAACACTTGCCAGAAGAACAGTAGCCGTTAACCTTTGATACCAGCTACTGCTAGAAGTAATTTTATTTTGGTTTGGAGGACGGCTCACTGAATATATCTCCTCTGAAATGCCAAACTTGTTATTAATAAAAGCACTACTTTATTTTGGTAAATCTAAATTATTAAATGGTACTTACTAGAGATTGAGGGAATTTAAATATGCTTTCTCTATAACGCTTGTAGAGACGTAGTATTGCTATGTCTATGCATTCTTTTTCACCAAATGTTTACCGCAATTTCACTGTTACAGTAATTCAATTTGATTAGTGAAATATTGCATAAAAGTTGTTCTTGGTCATTTACTAATTACAAAGGACAAATGACCAAGGACAAAGGACAAACCTAATTTCAATCAGCGCACTTGAGTTTGATAAGTCGTCTTGACTGTTGTTTTTGCTGCAACTAACGGAACTTGCAAACGGATGTGGGTGTAAACATTCGCTGGTGCTGGTTTGGTTTCCACTTTGCCGTCAGGAAGAGTAACTTTAACAGTAGGATTTTCGACAAAGCTGCGCCCGCCATCAATGCTGTAAGTAACTTTAGTATTATTAGCGGCGGATACAGATTTCAATACGTATACCATTCCTTTGGGAATAGGTTGATTGAGAACTAAATTCTTCACTGGGCGATCGCTTGTATTCTCACCGCTCAAAGTATAACGAAGCACATCTCCTGGTCGCACCACAGCTTGACCTTTCAAAGGTTCCCATTTCTTACTTTGCTTACCCTGTTGATCCTGTGCCACTACTTGCTTTTCTGCCTCTAAGCGCAACTGTAACTGCCCTTGAGGTTTGACATTTTGAGCGATGGCGCTTGTAGAATGCCATAGAGAAGACACTCCCGGCACTTGATTGACAAATGGAACAGTAGCAATGAGTGCGATGGCTCCGCCAACGCCAAAGGCGAACGCTCCTAAACCTGCAAAAGAAAGACGCTTCATATAAATAACCTCAAAAAACTTTCACAATGTCGATTGCTGATTTATCTTTCCCTGTTTTCGCTGGGGAATAATCAGTTTGTAGTTGGCGATTTAGGACTAAAGCGCTAACTACAAACACAGATGTGCGATCACACCTCTCTTTATTTGCAAAGAGGGGTGAAATCAAGCTATCTAGTTAACCTTGCGTTGGAAGGTAAATGTTCTAAGAACACCAGGTGCAATCTGTCCAGTAGCAGTATTTACATACTTTGTGACATCACTGCTTACCGTGGTTCCAGTTTGATCGACGCCAGGGTTAGTAGCTGGGCTACCAGTGAAGAACTGGATAGTTGAAGCGCCAGAATCTTTAGCTGAACCAACAATGTTGCTAGTATCAATTTGACCACTGGTATCGTTGTCTTTCGCCCAGTTGTTGGGGCTTTGAGTACCATCTTCAGTAATCACAATCTTGTCAGCATTCAGAATTACATTCCCGGTTCCCACTTGAGGAGTAGAAATATTTTTGTAAGTAATCTGATACTCAATAATGTTGCCTGGGGCGGGTTTTTTGGGTGTAACACTAAAATTGCCATCAGCACTATTTGCTAGTGCTGGCCCAGTTCCTTGTAAAAGTCGTGACTGTTTCAGCAATTGCAAGAAGCCAGTGTATACACGGTCAATGCTGACGTTAGTAGCTGCGTCATCAGGTAAGCCATTATTGTTTGTATCAATAAAAGCCGTAATCCGTGTGGGGAAGCCGCGTTCTATAATAGTTGTGACAGCTGCACCTTGAGCAGTAGTATCAGTTGAAAGTGGCGTACCAGCAGGTAGGTCAATGCTTACACCATAGTTAGCTTTACCACCATTGGCTGGAACTGCATCAATTCGCACTGGATTAGTGGCACTAATTGGGTTGCCCCCGACAGTACCCCCACCACTTCCTGTCACGAAGACAAAGCTTGTGCCATTGTACTTATAAGCAGCTGATAAACCTTCATAGGATACCGTCACCACTGTATTCGTAGGCAAATCACCTGGTGTTGTTGGTGGTGTAGGTACGAGAGAAATATTGGCAGCAGATGTACCAGTATTCTGAACTGTGTTAGTAAAGGATACCACAGCCGGATCAACTGTTGAGCCAGGAGCAATATTGGGTGGAATTAGTGCTGATTTATTAGTGAAGTCATCATTGTTGTCGCTTGGGCCAACAGCATCAGGCGCTCCATTTGGCCCATTCAACACAGAGGTAGGACTGGGGACTGTGAGGGTAGTTGCGTTTACAGCCCCAGTAGTACTATTGGTACCAGTGTTATTATTCTGTGTGTCAGTCGTCGTACTAGTAATACCAGGATTTGGTGTAGTAGGAAAGGTCTTATTGGTAGAGTCAAAGTTATCTGGGTTTTGGTCTCCTGAGTTGTCATAGACTTTGGTGGTCGGGTCTCCAGCAGTTGTACCAGCCACTTGAGCGATGTTGTTAATGGTTGCTGAGGTAGCATTTACAGCAATACCACTAGCCTTAACTTGGATGCTAAAACCGCTAACAGTTGTCCCAGTTGCAACTGAAGTGACAACGTTAGAATCGTTAACGAAACCAACCCGCGTGATTAAATTCAAGGTTGGTTGCGTAGTTGTCCATGTAGCCGCTTCAGCATTTGTAGTAGTAGGAGTAGTGGTGTAAACTACTTTCCAACCCGTCGGAGCAATTGGAGTGCCATTAAGCACTGTATTTGCTGGAATAGCATCAGAAACTAAGATGTGGGGAGTTGTTGTACCATCAACACTGATATTTGTACCAGCCAAAGCTGCGGGGGTAACACCACTAGCAGTTACATCGCTACCTTCAACCCGCAAGCTCAAACCATAAGTTAACAGGTCATCACTCAGGGAAGTAGAAGTGCCAGCATTATCATAGGCTGTCTTAGTTTTGAGGATAGTTGCTAACGCCCTAGTTGTAGCAGTATTTCCTACTTTAATCTGCTGGGTAGCACTGGCTTCTCTGACACCATTAACTGGCCCGCCTGCTGATATCTTTACAGTGTAAATGTCGCCACCATCAGCACTCCGGGGTTGGTTTTGAGCATTACCAGGAGTTTGTCCTAATTGGACAGTGATAATATCGCCTGTTTGAGCGCCAGCTTGCACGGTAACTGGTACACGTACTAACACAGTACCATTAACTGCGATCGCACCTGTAGTTAGTCCACCAGCAGGGATATTTGTCCAGGTTGTACCGCCATCAGTACTGTATTGCAAGTTACCAGATGTCGTACTACCAGATAATAGACCCGAAACTGTGGCTGGTCCTGTTGTTGTCGCTAAGTTAGGAATCTGGAATTTGGTGGAGTCGTTACCGACGTTGGTTACGGTGTAAGTGTAAACCAGTGTATTATTAGGGTTAGCAGTACCTGTAATCCCAGAACCTGTAACAGTAATACCAGCCACCTCTGCTACAGTCACGGTGACGGCGTTAGATGTGGAATTGATGGGACTCCCTGGCGTGTTGGGATCTTCGTAGGTCGCTGTCGCTGTGTTACTTATAGATGTGCCTGCTGTAGTACCTTCAGCTAGTACAGGTGCGACAAATTGGAAAAGGCTACCAGTTAACAATGCTGTTGCTATTAAAGATTGGTAAGGCTGGCACTGCTTGTTGACAGATTTCTTTCGGTTTACCATAGAAATAGTTTGTTTATTTGCTGAACTTGTATCTTGGGTTTTGAGACAGGATAAAGTTCGGCAATTCCTTAAAGAATTACCGATTAGACGAGCCAAAACCTTAATGTTTCGGAGATGTCTATTTGAGGAGTGAACTTATTGACACTCCTGAAAAATTAGATTGAGGCAATAAGCAGAAAAGTTATTGCCTAATTGTTTTACGCTTAACGTTGATTATCAAAGCTAGCGATCACAAATATGGATAACTTAACTACTGTGTTTTGCTGAATCGTCAATGTAAGTAGCAATGTAACTTTTGCCGCAAAAAAAAACTTCCGTATAAATAAGTAATTTCTTTAGCGATGAATTAGTGCATCAAAGCTGAAAAATCAACTTCATTTTGGCAATACACATAGCAATTTTAGTAGTTTAATCAGAAGCTAAAAACACTAAAACTTATATCTGGAAATGCTTTTGAGCTTTTTCTGTCATCTATGCTTACTACCTTGTGGAGTCATTTAGATAAAAAATAGAAGGTTAACTAAGTGATCTAGATCACTGAATATTGGATAGTGATTTAAAAAATAATGTAAGTTTGTCATAAATATAATCCAATTTAATCATATCAATGTTCAGTGTTAAGACTGAGTACCTGAAGCTATTGTCTGATTTTCTCACAAGGGCAATAAAAGCATAAATACTCAATATAGCGATTACGGATATAAAAATTTTACATAAATCCTTTTGGGCAATACTAGCTATACCCGACATTTTTGGTCGGGTATGTTTGACTGGTATTTTTGCTCGTGTTAGTATCAGGCGACAGCAGACAGACAAACTTATTAAAGCTAGTTTATGACTCAGGCAATCAAAACCCAAACCCAAACCCAAACCAGCACTGCCTACTTTCAAGCCTTGAAGTGTAAAGAATGTGGTGCGGAATATGAACTCAAAGCCAGTAACGTTTGTGAGTTATGTTTTGGGCCTTTAGAAGTCAAATATGACTACAGTGCCCTCCGTCTGACTGTCACTCGTGAAACAATTCAAGCCGGGCCCAATTCAATTTGGCGCTATCGTCCCTTTTTGCCTGTTGCAACTGACAATGTTATAGATGTGGGAACGGGTATGACTCCCTTGGTTCGTTCCCACCGCCTTGCCCGTCGCCTGGGTCTAAATAAGCTTTATATAAAAAATGATGCGGTTAATATGCCCACCCTTAGCTTTAAGGATCGGGTAGTTTCAGTTGCTCTATCAAGGGCGCGAGAGTTGGGTTTCACTACCGTTTCTTGCGCTAGCACTGGTAACTTGGCAAATTCTACAGCTGCGATCGCAGCTCATGCCGGTTTAGACTGCTGTGTGTTTATCCCCGCAGATTTAGAAGCTGGGAAAATTATCGGTAGCCTGATCTATAGTCCCACCTTGATGGCAGTTAAGGGCAACTACGATCAAGTAAATCGTCTCTGTTCAGAAGTTGCTAATACACATGGCTGGGGTTTTGTCAACATTAATCTGCGTCCTTATTACTCTGAAGGTTCTAAGACGCTAGGCTTTGAAGTTGCGGAACAACTAGGCTGGGAACTACCCGATCATGTTGTTGCTCCTTTGGCATCTGGTTCACTATTTACAAAAATTTATAAAGGGTTCCAAGAATTTGTCGAAGTTGGTTTGGTAGAAAACAAGAAAGTCCGTTTCAGTGGCGCTCAAGCTGAAGGTTGTTCGCCGATCGCCCAAGCCTTTAAAGAAGGACGCGACTTTATTAAGCCAGTAAAACCAAATACAATTGCTAAATCGTTAGCGATCGGTAATCCAGCAGACGGTATTTATGCTGTGGAGTTAGCTCAGAAAACTGGTGGTAACATTGAATCAGTCAATGATGCAGAAATTATTGATGGCATCAAGCTGCTGGCAGAAACCGAAGGCATCTTCACAGAAACGGCTGGCGGTACAACTGTGGCCGTGCTGAAAAAACTGGTAGAAGCTGGGAAAATTGATCCAGATGAAACCACCGTGATTTACATCACCGGCAATGGTCTGAAAACTCAAGAAGCAATCCAAGGCTACGTTGGCGAACCCTTGACTATTGATGCTAAACTCGATAGTTTTGAACGTGCCCTAGAGCGATCGCGTACTCTGGATCGCTTGGAATGGCAACAAGTCCTCGTTTAGTTAGAAGTTATGAGTTATGAGTTTTTTATATCATGACTCCTAACTCTTAACTGTATTCCTAACTCCTCACTCTTCACTTTGTACTTCTATGGCTGTAACAGTTTTAGTTCCTACGACTCTTCAGAATTTGACTAATAACCAAGCTAGTCTAGAATCCGACGGTAGCACCATTGCTGAATTGTTGGACTCCTTAGAACAAAGCTTTCCTGGGATTAAATCGCGGTTGTGCGATGAAGAAGGGAAGCTACGTCGGTTTGTAAATTTTTATGTCGATAGCGAAGATATCCGCTATTTAGATGGTATTAACACAGTTTTGAAAGATGGCGATGAAGTAAGTATTGTCCCAGCTGTCGCCGGTGGTTAATACAGAGAACACCAAATAAAGTAGAAGCCTGACTAGACAAACTTTTGAGAGATTGTCTCGTTTTCCTGCTCTGACTGGGAATGCTTATTAGTGGTAGATCCTGGAAATGAGATTTTCTCTGGTCTTTTGGCTGAAGTTAACACAATATAAGTAATGCCGCACCACTTATGTTATGGGGCTAATTTTACTTGCTTGACTGTTAGACTTCTCACGGCATCTGGAAAACCTCACTTTCAGACCTCTCTCCTAAGAGGACTTTTCAAACATCCTCTCAAACTGTCTTGCTATTCCCTTTGCATGAGTCAGTTCTGCAATTTCTCTAGCATAGGCAATGTTACTAAATTGCCAAACATAGGCAACTAGGAGTGTTGTTGGACTAATATTTGTCAAAGTTACTTTACTTATTCCAGAAGTGGACATGATATGTACCCCTTGCCTAGTTTTCAATAACTGTAGTTAAGGTACTACATTATTTTCATTTCTTAAAAGTGTCCCTATCTCTGGATTTTGCGTTTTCAAGTCTCAAAAAGGAGTAACCTTTAATCAACTCTGACTCCTGATATTTATCCCGTCTTTTATTTTGCTTGCTAGTTAGAAAAATCGCTTTAATGCAAGTTCTGGACGTAAAAATCCTTCTAGTTATTTTATTAAATTTAACATCTAATTAATCTGCCATAGCCTTTAGCCTATGGCAGATTGATTTTCTATTTTAGTATTGGGGTATACTAGGGTAGATTAATATCAGGTTTCAGGATATTTGCATACACCCTATGGGAAAATGCCCTATGAATAAATAATGAGTAAATTAATTCGGGATGTTGTTATGCACTGGATTTATATAGAGGTTTGGTTCACCGCCAAACCTTATTTTTGTATCTATTTAAAATGGGGCATGGTGTATAGGAAGTTGAGTATGGGGGATTGAAAAAGAAATTTTCATTAGTTTTTGTGCCCAATTGGCTACAAGCATCTGTCAATACTTAAGTTCAATAATATTTATTGATAAACGGAATTAAAAAAGAAAAGTACTCCGCAGAATGCCGATGGTAACTGAGTCACTATCTGGTGTGTGACCAGGCTCCATGATATGAATTATTCCTGGTGTAATGCTAATGTTATCTGTTAGCTGAAAACGATAAAATGCCTCAATTTGAGTAGTCGTCCCTGGTTGTCCACCTGCACGTCCTAAACCAGTATTGACAAAATCAGGAACATTATTCCCTACAGGTAAGTTGCTACTGGTGATTTTAGGAGGTTGACCGACATAAATTCCCCCCAAATTTCCTTTAGAAAATAAATCAGGAAAATTCAGAAACACCATATAATTTGTCGTCTCTACATTTCCCGATCGCCCAGGAATGTAAGATTTAGTATAACCACCCCATGCACCTGCGCTAATGCGGGGTGAAATTTGCCAAGTTACAGTCGCACCCACAGCGTTGGTTTGCAGTGGTGCTGATTTTCCGGTTGTGGTATTAACTGTAGTTAAGCATTCATCGCCAACAAAAGTTAGTAAACAACCATCCAAGGAGTAATTGTTAACGTAATACAAACTTAAATCTAGAGTATCGATTGGTGTCAGCAGCAATTGCACGCCTGTAGTGGTGTTTCCATCAAATAAACCGCTACCTTTACCAGAATTTCCTGGTTGATAACTAGTATAAATTGCCTGCAAACTAGCGCGTTTAGCAAATTGCCAATCAATAGCTATACCGCCGTGACCGTATCCTATATTTAAAATTGGGTTTCTTTGGGCAAAATAAGACAGCGGCCCTGTTGCAGCACTTTCTACTCGATTGGGGCCTCGGAAAGCAGCTGGCATACTTACGCCTTCTGTTCCCACCATTACTGCTAATTTATCTGTCACCAGCCAATGAAAATTGAGGTCACTTACAATCAAGCTATCTGTAGGAAATTCGTAGCCAAGAAAAACATCATTTCGAGAAACACTATTAGTAAATCTAGGCGAAGTTTTTCCTTTACCATCTAAAAGGCCTGTAAACAAATAACTACGGGGAGTGATTTGACTAGTTAAATATAGTTGCGCCAGGGATATGACATTAGTGTTTGTCCCTGCATCATCTGTATCTTTTTGTCCATCTCTAGGATTCACATCACCACGATTGCTAGTCCGTCCTTGAATGCCAACTATTAGTAGTCCACTGAGTTTGGTTGTTGTTGAGAATTGGTTGGCTTCGATTTCGGCGGTTCTGGCTTCTAAACTATCGACACGACCGCGCAAAGTTGCTAATTCTGGGGCAAATTCTGACTGTAATTTTTGTAATATTGCTAAATCTTCGCGGGTGACTAAATCGCTGGTGGCTGTAATGATTAATTCGTTGACTCTATCTAAACAAGCATTCACTCCGGCGGCGAATTCATATCGAGTTAAAGCACGATTACCGCGATAGCTGCTATCTGGATAGCCTACTATACAGCCATAGCGTTCTACCAAAGACTGTAATGCTTGGAATGCCCAATCGTTGGGTTGTACGTCCTTGAGTTGAGAAACCGATGTAACTTGCGCCATCGGATTTACTGGGGAGAGGGAAGAAGAATTTAAATCTATACTCTCGTGCGCCTGAGTAGTTCGTGTGTCTGTGTACTCTTGTGCTAGTGCTTTTTGTGCAACTCCATTTACTCCTGCAATTAGTAACCATGAGAGCATCCAAGTTTTGCTATGACTGTGGCTAATAAGTCTACCTTTCAACTTTTTACACTCTGCTCACATACTTAAGTGAAAAGTGTATTCGCGATTGTCTAGCATTCACATGGGAAAATTTACGGATTTTGTCCCAAATTTACACTTAATCCTTCTGGGCAACTTCTGAAAGGGCGAGTATAACAGGGTATTGGGGACTGGGGACTGATAACTGAGGACTAGGAAAGAGTTTTCTCAATCCTTAATGCTTTAATCCCTAATCCCTAATCCCTAATCCCCAGTCCATAGTCCCCAGTCCCCAGTCCCCAATCTATGGCAAATCGTTCACGCAAGCTGACGCCAAAAACCTCTAAACAAAATAAACCTCATGCAGGTATGGTGAAACGCGTCGTTAAAAAACCCCAGAAAAAGCTAAAACGGGGAAGTTGGTTGTCGTCAATGCTAGCGATCGCAATTCTGTTGAGTAGTGCTAGTCTAATTATGGCTTTTGCCTGGATTAGCGTTCTCTTCATCTTCAATCCAGATCAACTAAGCTGGCTAAATAAAATTTTACCTGCATGGGCGCAAATTCCGCTTGGTAACCATGAACGTCCTCAAACTCTCAAACAAATTCAACTCGATTTGAGTAAAAAAAACCAAATATTTGGGGAAACTCTGCCTTTACATCAAAATGCGGAAGACTCTTTTTTATTGCCAGTTTTACAACAGCGTGCTAATTGTCAATCTGATTGTGAAGAACTAGTGGAACTCAGGGTTTATGAACGCTCAGAAGAGTTAGAGTTTAAATCTCAGTCAGAAAATTACTACTATCTAGCGACTCAATTACCTGTAACTGGGCCAGATGAATCCTTTGTGATTTCTCCCTCACTTGATGGTACATCAGAACCCCAAGATATCAGCATTCCCCTATCTTTAACTGAAGTGCAACGGTTTGAAGGTGGCACACCATCACCAGGTGTTTGGTTTAATTTGCGGGGTCAACGCCAACAAGGAACTGGTGCGTTCGCTTATGGTCATATCGTATACTACAATCCAGAACGCAGAAACTTACTACAAATGTTGTCTTGGACTAGTCCTAACGGACAATTGCCCAAATGGCAACAGGTAACTGGTGATGGTACAAAAGAGTTAGTTGTTGATCAAACTATAGGTTTAGAACCGCACTTACAGATTTACCAAGTCAAGCCTCTGAAGTTATTTCTCAAACCAATTCAATTGGAGGCGATTACCCTCAAATCATCAGCGATCAAGGATTCTGGATACCAAAACGCCCTGTCAATTGCCCGTAGTGGACTGTGGACACCAGCTTTTGAATGGTTGAAATTCATTAAGAAACAGCGCAAAGGAGTTTTGCCAGAGGCGGCGCAAGCGCAAATGGATTTGATTCGCTTGCACTCCCAACTTACTAAAACCCAAGCCCAGAAAAATTGGGCAAGTCCTAGTCAAGAAGTGCTTGCAGATTTGATTGATGGTCGTTGGGGAAAAGCTTTACAGGTGTTTGAAGCCTCACCACATAATGCCCAAGAAATTGCTACCCTACTCAAAGCTGATGAAAAACGCTTATGGAATCGCACTGCGGCGGCGTTGCGGGTGAACCCAAATAGACGAGAGGTGCAAGCTTGGTTTGCTTTAATTTTAGCAGTTCAGCAGGGAGAAGGACATGCTAATTCCTGGTTGAAAGCCCAACCAAAAATTACAAAAGATGACCTTGCCTATATTCAAAATTTATTAGCAAGCCTCAATAATCAGGGTGCATCGCAAATATCCTCTACTCACCCTAGTCAAATTGTCGGTACAGTGCAACCAATCACTCAAGTTTCTAGCACTGAATGGCTGCAACCAAATTCCTCAGCAGACTTGAAACTCACGGATAACCAAGTTTGGTATCAGGTGGAGGTGAGTGCATTTAATGACGGGAAAGGCTGGCTAAATTCCCCCTTTGAGAATTTCAACCCACCCAAAACTGACGCCGCCAAATTTTTGTGGAAAACTTTGGGAATCACTTCTGACCCTGAAATTCAAATTGTGGTCTGGTTGCCTAACGGAGAACAACAAATTACTATAGCCGCTATCAAAGCGGTACAACTACGAGGTAAAGTTTTACGCCTATTAGTTGCTGGGCCAAAAACTCCAGAGAATCAAAACGATGTTCTCAAACCCAAACCTTTAGCCTTGACAAATGCAGCACTGGAATGGGTACAACCATCTCCCATCACTCTACAACAACTGCATCAACAAAATCCTCAAGGGGTGAAAGTAATGTTATCGAGTGTGTGGAAATCTTTACAGCAATCTGATGAAGTTCCGGCTGGTGCTATTCCTAGCTTTGAGCAGATGCAGGAAAAATTGGGTGATTGGCCCGTTCAAGTGATTGATTTAACAAATAACGCTCAACCAGAAATAATACTGACTATCTCAGCAGGCGCAATAGCATCCTTGAATCAGTCTACACCTGAAATTCAGGGGGAAAACACAGAGCAACGCCGTGACCGGACTATAATTTTGTCTGATAGCAATGAAGTTATTTACACTGATTTTACAGGAAATGACTTACAAAGACTATCTGCGATCGCCAAGCTTTCAGGCGTGCAATCCTTAGCTTTATTAGTAGAAAATGCTCATAACTACAGTTTGAGGCGCTGGTCAGATAAAAATCAGCGCTTTGAATAGCACGCCCCTTACTCAAATTTACCCCTCACTTCAATTTAGATTAGAGAGGGGAAAAGCGATCGCTATCTGCAAAACTGACTTATTCTTTTTGGTCGGTTTCGGCTAGACGTTGGTGCTTTAGGTTTTCCAACTGCTGCAACAGAGAGTCTACCTCTGCTTGTAAATGCATAAATTTAGCTTGCTGATCGTCTTGATAATAAGACTTGGTTAACTTACTGACCCAGTTAGCCTGGGACTCGCGATCGGAAACACTAGATAAACAAGTAGGCATCGCTAATTAAATCCAAAACTTAACTCACACCATTAGAAATATTATAATATTGCTTTTTTAAGCTTTATTAAAATATTGTGTATTTTCAATCAATTAGTCTAATGGATTTCAGGTTCAATTATAAGAGACGGTGATCATAATAGCTGTGTTCCTGAGAAAACATTGCCCCAAGTGTGCAAAGTTTCCTTCCACTCGATAATACTTAGCAATACTTAATTGATAGCCTGCCAATTCTAGTTGTATTAATTATTCTCGCTCTTCTTGAGTAATTTACGTAAAAAATTCCCTGTAGATTATATTAAATTACGCCAGATTAGGAAAAAATGTCGGGCAAAGCACTTGCCGTTCGTGTAGCGTCTTTGTACCACTTGCCTACGGCTCGCTTTGCGAATGTGGAAGCAAGATACGCGCAGCATCTTTGTCAAGAGAAGGATAAAGCTACCGCAAAGGAAAGACAGTTTACTACGTATTTTAACTTAGAAACTTAAGAAATTAAAATAGTAGAATATACATAAATACGTTCACGGAGCGCCTTGCACAGAAGTGGCATTTTGCAAAGGAGGAATAAGTGTTTCAGAGAGTTATTACGTAAGTCCCATAGATTTATCTATCATTTTTCACTTTCTCAGTATCCCCAGGTCGCCGTGGCGGTTATGATAAACTGACATTATAAATAAAATAAAAATGGCAAAATCAAACGCCTGCACCACGAAAAATAATATTCTTACATAATATTCTTTTGGAATTAGGGGACTCTTAACTGGGACAGGGCAAAGAAAAATTCCCTTTCTTCCTCTTCCCGATTCTGCGCTTCCCTATGCGACCCTTTCTAAATATCCAATCCTTTAGATTAAGAAATTTTAAATCCCGTGACATTGAGCCTGTCTGTTGCTAAATCTCATCGCCAACCCTGGCCCGGACTGATAGAAGCCTATCGCGAATACTTGCCTGTCAGCGAAAAAACACCGATTGTCACTCTGTTGGAGGGTAACACACCCTTAATACCAGTGCCAGCGATCGCAGAACGCATTGGCAGACAAGTACGGGTTTTTGTAAAATACGACGGTCTTAATCCCACCGGCAGCTTCAAAGACCGGGGGATGACTATGGCAATTTCCAAAGCCAAGGAAGCTGGGGCAAAAGCAGTAATTTGTGCCAGCACGGGCAACACCTCAGCCTCAGCCGCCGCTTATGCAAGGCGTGGGGGCATGAATGCCTTTGTGCTGATTCCCGACGGTTATGTGGCGCTGGGCAAATTAGCTCAAGCTTTACTGTACGGTGCAGAAGTATTGGCAATTAAAGGTAATTTTGACCAAGCCCTAGAAATTGTCCGCGAGATGTCCGAAAGCTATCCGGTGACTTTGGTAAATTCGGTCAATCCCTACCGCCTAGAAGGGCAGAAAACAGCAGCCTTTGAAATTGTTGATGCGCTGGGTGATGCGCCAGACTGGGTGTGTATCCCCGTGGGGAATGCAGGAAATATCACAGCATATTGGATGGGATTTTGTCAATATCATCAAGATGGGAAGTGCGATCGTTTACCCCGAATGATGGGATTCCAAGCCGCAGGTGCAGCCCCCTTAGTACATGGTCAGCCAGTAGCAAATCCCGAAACCCTAGCGACAGCAATTCGGATTGGCAACCCTGCTAGTTGGGAGTTAGCTGTTGCAGCCCAAACCGCAAGTCAGGGAAATTTCCACGCCGTTACCGATGCAGAAATTCTCGACGCTTATCGACTTTTGGCAGCATCAGAAGGTATCTTCTGCGAACCTGCTAGCGCCGCTTCTGTAGCCGGGTTATTACAGGTGAAAGACCAAATTCCTACAGGGGCGACAGTGGTTTGTGTCCTCACAGGTAATGGTCTAAAAGACCCAGATACAGCCATTAAATACAATCACAGTCAATTTCAACAGGGTATTGCAGCAAAATTGGGTGCAGTAGCCGAAGCAATGGGATTTTAAACACTGGGAACTAAAAGCGATCGTAATACGTAATAAGAAATTGCGTAGGTTTTGCCCACCAAAGGCAATACTGCTCGGTTAATAATATTCGTAGGTTGGGTTGAAGCAATGCGTTACCCAACGAACTCCGCAAGATGTTGGGTTACCCTGCGGGAATCCCCTTTGGGTCTACGTTCCTCAATCCAACCTACACATTTTAATTTTTTGGGCAAAACCTACGCAATATTTCCACCAAAGGTATCGCAGCCAGGATTTTTCAGTCTGGGAAATGTCAAAATAATTCTAGATAATTTTTAAACAACTAGTTGATCATCTTGTAATGAACAAAACACACTCATGATACAAGCCTCTAAATTTATTTATGGTTACTGAGCGACTTGCCTTGAGCGACTTGTACTGAGCGTAATCGAAGTAAGTCGAAAGGAGCCGAAGTATGGGGATTAAAAATTATTGAATTTTGAATTTGGAGCGAAGCGACGTGACTCATTCTACTGATATTGCTACTTTAGCCCGGTGGATGGCAGCTGACTTTAGCAATCAAAAACAAGCTTTTGAAAATCCGCCTTTTTATGCCCACATTCGCGTGTGTATCCGTCCCCTTCCGTTGGAATTGTTCTCAGGCGTAAGTTTGTTTCTCGAACAAGCTTATGATTTTATGCTCAATCAACCCTACCGGATGCGGGTAATGAAGTTGATTCCGACAGAAAACCACATTGTTATTGAACACTACACGCTTAAAGAAGAACAAAAATTTTACGGCGCATCTCGCGATCCCGAACGTTTAAAAGTTTTATCTGTTGACCAATTGGAAAAAATGTCAGGTTGCAACATGGTTGTAGAGTGGACAGGTCACAGCTTTAAAGGCAGGGTTGAACCTGGAAAATGCTGCATTGTGGTTCGTGACGGCAAAAATACTTATCTGGATAACGAATTTGAGATTGACGCTAAAGAATTTTTCAGCCTCGACCGGGGAAGAGATTTAGACACCGATGAACGTCTCTGGGGTTCTATCGCCGGCCCATTTCACTTTGTCCGATGGGGTAGTTTTGCCGATGAAGTGAAGGTGTAAGAAGTGAGAAGTGAGGAATTAAAACTCATAACTCATAACTCATAACTTATGGTCAACCTGTAATCAGGACTCTTTAGCGATCGCCTAAAGACTACCATCCTACTATCTCTACCTCAAAAACTTTGGATTTGGTTCATGATGTCCATCTAGCGATCGCCTAAAGACTACCAGAAACTCCAGTTAACCCACTATCTCTACCTCAGAAACCTATGCTATCATGGGTTAATTAGCGCCCTATGGCTACTAAGATATCTTATAAAGATTAAAGTAATTCAAGGAATTGTGCTGTGGCGGCATAGCCAAGTGGTAAGACAGAGGTGTGCAAACTTTTACCTTAATACCCCTCAACCCCTTACCAGTACTAAGCTTTAACCTACTACTAATATACCTCTTATAGCCCTAATGGTAGCCTAATGGTAGCTAACCGCTTACAAGGGTACATATACTTAGCCTCTGAGAATGCGCTGTATGATGCCATTAAGAGATAGGCAACCCTATTTGAGCCATAGAACAGTCTCTATGGTCTGCTAGCTGTTGCATAGCGGTATAGTTTTGTTCTGAGAAGCGCATTGTTAGCTTTGCTGTTGTCCTAGCCATATCCTTGTCTCCTATCTGCTTACCCTTACTTTGTCTATAGTCTGTTTAGATCCTTGTTTGTTCGGTTAACCGCCCATAAAGGTAGTACTAACCGATAAGCATAAATATTAGATCAAGGAGTGCTGACAAAGATATTCCCTCTGATATAAGACAGTACATATAGGGTAAGGGGGCTTAACCCTAGCTAAATGAGCTAACACACTCCTAGACATGATAAAGCCCTGCCAAGGCTAACCTCGCAGGGCTAAATAGGGTAGATAGGCTTGGTACTGGACTGCTACTGCCTAGCCCATAACTCTCTAGTCTCATCAGTTGGCAACCAGCTTAGTCCATTAGGGTCAAACTTAGCTGTCATTAGCTGTACCTTGGCTACCTTAGCCTTGGCTAGGTCTTGCGGAAAGTTAGCTACTGCATTCTGCCTACCTTTCTCTGTCTTAACATTCGACTGAGCTAATATGCCCTGCTTTAACCGCTCTAGTAGTTTCTCAGTGGGTAGTATAGTACCTGGTTCTAGGGTAGTGTCCGGGGTATTAACTTGGGTAGCACCCCAGACGACATCTGAGTCAATATCTGAGTCAACATCTATCGCTGCTATTACTTGTTTTCTTGATGTTTGAGGGGTATTAACTAAGTCAACATTTGAGGCAACATCTGAGTCGACATTTAAGGGTATTGACTGGGTATTGACTTCTTTAATAGCAGTTATCTCTAGCCACAATGCATCTATTTGCTGATAGATGTATTCATCTTTAACTAAGGTACTGACCAGATGTTGCCCAGATGTTGACTCAGGTATTGACTGGATGTTGCCCCGGGTATTACCCGCTATAACTGCCAATACAGTTTCTCTAATGTACTTAGATATTGAGCTATCTGCTTGTTTAGCATGATACTCAATGGTATTGAACTCTTGAACTGACATTGCGACTTGTACTGTTTTAGGGCTTGGCATCATGTTATATCTTTTCTGGTTGCTATTTAAAAATATAGCAAAAGTCAATATCTAGGTTAATACCCAAGTCAGTACCCGCTAAATGCTTGCACAGCCAAACTACAGCTATTAGATGTTGACTTAAATGCTGACTCAAATGTTGACTACTCCCCCCTAGCTACTACTTAAGTCAGTACCCGGTCAATACCCGGTTATGACCTATTAAAATACCCTACCGAGTCTTATTAGGACTAAGCAGGGTAATGTTGTAATAAAGTATCCTTTTATACTATAATTTAGAACTCCGGTAGAGAGATAGTAACCCCATTACCAGCATAATGCTGCAAGATGACAGCAGGGCTGTTACCTACCAACTTGGCTACTTGAGCTACTGTTAGACCCTCTGCAAGCATTAAGGTTATAAAAGTATGTCTAGTATTGTAAAAGCATCTGTAGCGCTCTATAGCGCCTTTATCTAGTAGAACTTGCATTACTCCCCTATAAGTCTTATCGCCTTGCCTGCCGCCCTTCCAGACTTGAGTGCTAAACCTAGTATTATTGACTAAACCTCCATTAGGCGCTAAAAATACCGGGGTATCTTCATAGGCGGTATCAGGTTTTATAGACAATAGTAATGCTGTCAGCTTGGCATTACATGGGAACTTTCTACTTTTACCTGTTTTAGTGCCCTTCCTGACCTTTAACCCAGAGTCATAGGACTCGCAGAATGTAACCTGAGTACATTCCGGGTTAATATGACCCCATGTTAGCCCTATCGCCTCTCCGGTTCTGCATCCAGTCCAAAATAAGAACTTGACAAAAGGGGCATAATGCGGTCTAGTCTCCTCAAATGCCTTAATGATGGTAGCCATCTCAGCCCTACTGAATGGGTCTATGGCATCATTATCATGCTTTGGTAGCTTAATATCCTCTGACATACCTGTAAATGGGTTATTCTTAGCTAGCCCAGAGGCTACAGCCCATTTACAACAGGCTGCAAGGTATGTTAGTACTCTTTTAGCGGCATTAAGGGATAGGGTAGCTAATAGGAAGTCTCTAATGGCTATTGCCTGGGTTAAGTCCTTGGTAGGTAGTGCTGCAATATGGTTAGTATATTTCCTTGCATAGTCCCTTCGGTAGGTTGTACTAGCTAGTTGAGGCTGCATATACTCGCAATATGCGCTCCATAGTTGCCCTATGTCTTGCTGAGGTTGGGATGGCTTGACTATTGTTAGCTGTGGGCGGTTATAGCCCTCTATTCGCTCTTTGTACCGCTCTAGGGTACAGTCGAACTGTCCGGTAGCTATCTCTTGCTCCATAGAAGCCGCTAGCGCTCTTAACTGTTTTCTGTTATAGTCAGAGGCATCTAGTCCAGTCATGAGATACCTGCTCTGACCTTCTTTAGTTAGTAGAGTAGGCAGTCTAAGCCTTAGCTTACCCCTATGGTCTTCGATACCTACAGTACCCTTGGCTTGCCTAGTCCTTATAGGTTGCATCATGTTAAGCTACCCTAATACCTTTATCTTACCTAATGGTAGCTAAATGGTAGCTAGTAGTCAAGAATAAAGCTAAAAATAGCTGTGGCGGCATAGCCAAGTGGTAAGGCAGAGGTCTGCAAAACCTCCACCCCCGGTTCAAATCCGGGTGCCGCCTTCAAATAAATATAAGCACTACAGGGTTTTCAAGCCCTTTTTTATTGGGCGTAAAAGGATTGTTTTCAGAGCCTTCGGAGATTTTTGGGGTTATTTTGGGTAGTTTGGGTAAAGAACTGGGGTAACAAATGTAAGGTAGAGGTTTTATACCCCAATAGGTATTTCTGGGGTAAAACTGGGGTAAAGTGGAAGGATAAAGGTCTTTACCCCAGTTAATTACCCTTATGGAATCTCAAAAATATCAAAGATTTACTTTATAAATAGCCTCTTAGATAATTCGCCTTAAAAAATAAGTAGTGAATCATCCTTATAACAGATAGCTGTCTAGGGCAAAGTGAGTAACACATAGATTTGTTTTCCTTATGCAAAATGGACTTGACTAGGAATAACAAATTAATCGAATAAAACACGAATGAATTTAAAGTTGTAAAGAAAAATTAACTCCAGCACCACTGAATATATCCCAAAGGATCAACAATCCCTAGAACTTGCCCAGGACTATTTGTAATATCATGTCCGGGGGCATACCCATAGTAAGATGAACTAGATATATCTTCTGTTGCAAGTATCTACCGTAAAAATGCCAAAACGTCTTAGAATAGAGCCACATCTACCACTAACCGAGTTAGAACAGCGTTACCGTCAAGCAAAAGATGCTGTGGAGAGAAGCCATTACCAAATTATCTGGCTATTAGGATCTGGAAGGAGTAGCCAAGAGGTTTCACAAGTAACTGGTTATAGTCTTAGTTGGATTTACGAACTTGTGTGGGGATATAACCGTATTGGACCGGATTCATTAGGGGACAAAAGACATGAACATCCCGGAGGGAAGACACTTTTGGATGATGTTCAACAGGCACAATTGTGGCAGGTATTACAATCACCTCCGAGCGATGGAGGGTTATGGAACGGGCGAAAAGTCGCAGATTGGTTAAGCGTTTTAGTCGGGTACAAGGTGAGTAGACAACGTGGGTGGGAATATCTTAAAGAAATGAAATTACGCTTAAGAGTACCTCGACCTTCACACGAAGAAACAGATTATTTTGAGCAGGAGGAATGGAAAAAAAAGTTGGCATCCGAGGTGACTCAAGTTCAAAAAAAGTATCCCGACACCGACGTAGAAGTGTGGACAATGGATGAGCACAGAATTGGTCTCAAACCAATTATTAGAAGGATCTGGGTTGATGAATGGACAGAACCGATCGCAAACCTCAATTGGCGATTTAAATGGTTGTGGTTATATGGTTTTGTTCACCCGCAGTCAGGAGAAACAAAAGGCGTGGATACTACCCTATGTAAATACGGAAATTTTTCATCAAGTTTTGGCTGATTTCGCTCAACATTTTGATGTCGGTGATCAAAAACAAATCGTTTTGGCTCTTGACCAAGCTGGATGGCATACCGCGAAAAAACTTGAGATTCCACAAGGTATCCATATTGTCGAAATGCCATCTCACTCTCCGGAACTTCAACCTGCCGAGAGACTTTGGCCACTTACAAATGAACCAATTGCTTTCCCGTTCATTTAAAGATATTGATCAGGTGGAGGAAGTTGTATTTAATCGCTGCAAACAGTTGCTTGAACAGAAAGATTTAGTTCGGGGTTTAACAAATTTTTACTGGTGCCCTCAAGTAACTGTTGCCACCTGACAGGATTAACTATGGGTAATCAACCGGACATGATATAACTCTCTAATCAGTTTAAGGTTATTGAGGCTAGTAAGTGGGAGTCGATTACTAAAAATACCTCCTTTTTCCAGAGGATCTTTCATCAGTCCAAATAGTGGGCAATGGCCGAAATTTTTTATCAAGATTTCTATCCAAAGTTTGATTCGTTTGAGAAATTTTGGTGGGCTGTTGAGTGGGATTTAATGCATCGGGCTATGCGCGGCTCAGGTCTAATCAATATCACTGAGCATGTCAGCGATCATGTCAATCTCTTATTCCTGACCTCAAGCACTTTGCCACCGAGGGTAGACGTGTTGATATCTGCTTTGATCGGGACACCAAGCGTGAGACTGTTCAACAGGTGAGAACTGCTATTAATCGCATGGGACAGTTATTAGTTGCCGAGGGCTGTTCAGTTAAAGTAATCGATTTACCAGGGCCAGAGAAGGGCGTTGATGACTTTATTGTTGCCCAAGCTCAAGACGCATTTAAGGCACTTTACAATCCGGCCGAAGCTTTTAGAGATGTGGCAACTCCGGCCTTTTACCTTGCTCACTTATCCAGCAGCCATCGCACTCAACCAAAGATTTCTAAATCAACTTCTCATACCAGAAGGTGAAAAGCTGATTGTCCTCAAACTACCTAAAGGAACAGGGAAAACAGAATGGCTAACTAGTCAGGTGAATAAGGCACACGAAAACGGGCCAAGAGTGCTCATTATAACTTATCGCATTCAACTAGGTGAAGCGTTATGTAATCGCTTTGGTGTTAATTACGTAACTGAAGTTCATGAATCAGAAACGGGAGACCTCTTAGGCTATGGGGTATGTGTTGACTCTTTACATCATGGTAGTCAAGCAAGATTCAATGCCAACGACTGGTCTAACGATATAGTCATCATCGACGAATGTGACCAAGTTTTCTGGCATCTTCTCAACTCAGGTACAGAAGTAGCCAACCCTCGCGTATCCATCCTCAAAAACCTCAAGCAATTGATTCAAAACGTTTTGAGCAGCCTACAAGGTAAGATTTATCTATCTTCTGCTGATGTATCCGATTGTGATGTAAATTATCTACTATCACTAGCTGGGGAAATCAAAGTCAAGTCGCTTCTCGAAATTAAAAATTAAAAATATAAAATTAAAAATTGCAA
>NZ_CAXTNP010000026.1:0-17843 GCF_964245575.1 uncultured Nostoc sp.
CTCCCGGGGAGGCAGGGGGGGATGAATTTTCATCCACAACACTTTCTGCTTTTGTCTGTTTGTAGCCGCCAGCTAATAAAGCGCGATATAACGGGAGTTCAAACAGTTTCCGCATGACGCTTCTGGAGCGTTGTAAGTCTTCTACTGTCTCAAAGAGGGGGACTACTTGAATGGTTCCGACAGCAATGGCGGGGTCAAAAAGTCTGGCTTCTTTGGCTAACAGTAGTACTTCCAGCACGTCGCTCACGTCACGGCACATGCTGATAATGTAAGTTTGGCAGATATTTAGACCAAATTCTTGTTGGAGCGATCGCACGACGCGAAAGGTTTCAATTACATCGTTGGTTTTTTCGGAAAATGGCAATTCTCCTGGAATTAACGGCCTCCGGGTTTGCAGTTCTCCTGTGAGCCAAGCGACTCTTTGCTCCTCAGATAGTTCGTTGTAAGGTTGAGGTAATATTTGCAGGTATTCCAGTATCTCATTCAGCGCATCGGCGTGGCGCGATGATTCTTGGCGGATATCTAACTGTGTCAAATTAAAACCAAAAATTTCTACCTGACAGATCAGATTTTCTAATTCTCGACAGCTTAAACCTGTTTCTGTCAAGTTGCGCTGAATCATCCGCAGTTCTGCTAAAAAATCGTCTCCCGAAAGATACAGGGGGCTATCTTGATTTTTTGGCGTTTCCCGATTGTACAATGCTAGATTGCGATCGCGAGTATTTTCTAGCCGTTTCAGTACATAAGCCAGTTTGAGCCGATAAGGTTCTTGTCGATAACGCAGCGCCAGTGCGTCATATACCTCACTCAACTGGGACTGATCTAACTCTAGAGATTCCAGTAAATCTGGTAAGACATCGCTCCAGTGCATTGACACACTCAATAATTCAATCAGATTTTTCACTGACTGAATATATCTCCCTAGCACCATTTTGCGCTGATAGCAAGCTGTTTGCCAGGTAATTTCTGGTGTGACTGATGGGTTCCCATCCCTGTCTGAGCCTACCCAAGAGCCGAAAGAGCAAAAGTTTTTACTCGGTGGTTCTAGCCAAGGGAAGGTATTAGATAGAGTATGTTTGAAACGTTTATAAAGTTGAGGAATGCCATCAAATAAAACTTCTTGGAAGTAGTGTAGAGCATAATCTACTTCATCTAGCACAGTGGGTTTGAATTGGTGAAGTTCGTCTGTACGCCACCAGAGGCGAATTTCTTCGAGCAATTGATCGCGGACATCTGCTGCTTCCCAAGCATATCCCCCACCTGTAGCACCAGAATGGTTTTCCAAGGTATCCAGTTTTTGCAAGAGTTGTACCACCTGGCGCTGCTTATCCCGGATAGTATGACGAACAATTTCCGTCGGGTGGGCTGTGAAAACTAAGCGCACATCTAGATGAGCAATTAAACGTTGAATTTGCTGGGGTGGTACATTCAGTTTGAATAAATAGGGAAACAAGGCAGCAAAAGTACCTTTTGGTTTGACTTGCGCTTTTTCTAGATAACTCTTTCTTCGGAAGTCTGCTGCTATTCCCCTGCTAACAGGCGCGTCCTCTTCTCTTTGATTAGACGAATAGTTGGCATTTGATGGTGTTTCTGGCACTGTAGCCTCTGTTTCTGCCTCATAGCGACTCAATTGCTGCCGTTGTTCGTATTCCTGCTCTATGATGTTAATCAACTGAAAATACAGAGCGAAAGCACGAGCTGCACGAATTGCTTCGTTGATATTCAGTTGTTCAATCAATTTTACGGCTGAGGATGCTTGGTCATTTGTTGCTTGTCCTTCTGGTGAACATAAATCGCGCAACTGCCGCAACAAGTCTACCATGTTTTGACCGCATTCTTGCCGGAGAACTGACTCCCACAATTCTTCCACTACCTGGAGACGATGACGCAAAAATAATTCCGACACCGGGTATATATCCGCAGTTTGAGACGAAGAGTATAAAAGGGAACCCATATTCTCTATGTTGTAAAGCTAATTACTGTTTACGCTTCTAGGTTTTGCACTTAATGCTCACCGGGTTGTTCCTGAGCAAATAATTATTTGGTGTATACTTTCTAAGTTTGATTAGTTTTGTGATCCTCTGGGAAGTCGAGGTTGGGTAGGCGATCGCCTCGCAATAATTCTTCACTGGCTTCCCCTATGGCTTCTAGTGCTCTGACTGTAGTTTTTCCGGTAATAAGCAGCAGTAATATAGACGCTGTACCTATTTGTAAAAGGAACGACTGAGGAATGGTAAAGAAATCGAGATTGGATGCGGGGTTAGTTGAGGGTTGTTGGTTGGCAGGAGGCATTGCTAATTTTTGGTTATGGGAATTAGGAGAGACGCGATTAATCACGTCTGTACAGGAGTCAGGATTAGGAGTTAGGATGACTCCAACGATAAAGGAATGGAGTTGAAATGGGATAAGCTTGTTGTTTGTGTCGCCCATTAGAGGCGTTACGCGAATCCAGCTTTAAACGACAAATCATCAGCCAGTCATATAGAATTATTCTGACTCCTAGCTGCTAACTTCTGAATTCTGACTCCCTATTAGTAAAATAAACGCAAAACTCAACATTAGTCAGACTTGCAACCTGTACAAGACTATCTTGGCCGATTTTATGAGCTAGGAAGGTAACAAAATTGTTAAAAAAAATCGTCAGAGTGTGATAGACCTATGGTTCTAGTTTACAAGTGCAGGCACTATCCCCCAACAATCGCTGACTGTAAAGTTAACTGAGCATGAAAACAGTATTACCAGATCGCCAGCAATCCTTAGTGCAGTGGGTAAGCCAAGCAACAGGAATCAACACTTTCGGGGTGAAAGTCCGGTTACGGGGAAACAACCTTCATATTCTTTGTGAAGGTACAGAATGTCCGCAGCGTTGGCATACTTTGTCTGACTTGCTGCAAGCACTACAGCAGACAGACTTAGATATTCTCACAAGCGACGAACAACCCTCAATATATCAAGTATTTGTCTATGGCCGAAGAAAAGGGGAACAGCGCCCTAACTGGTGCCATCGCGTTTACTTGAATCAAATAGATAAGCATCTGGAGCAGGTAGAGCAAGCGCTGCTAGAAGATTCGGAAAAATCAAAACAATCGGCTGGGGCGCTGATTGTCTCTAACGAAAGTTTGGCACGTCAAGGGAACCCGGAGGCAATCGCTCGGTATCTGAGCGAAACTCTGAGTACGTTAGGTGTATCAGTACAGGCAAAGATTAAGCTATATAAGCCAAAGAACTCTCAGCCAGAAGAAAATCGCTTGTGGATATTTTGCCAGTCGAGCTATAGCCCTGATGCATCGTTGCTTGCTGAACCAATAGCACAGAAGTTGCGTTATCTCAAGCTTACCGGCTACCAAGATGCAGTAATTGTTTCCCAGGTGAGCGGCGAAACTGCCCCTGATTGGCTACTGCGGGTGGATTTGACGCCACCAGAGGTAATGCTGAAGGAATGGGCACGTTGGGGGGATATACAAGCGATCGCGCGATTATTAACTGAGGTATTATCAGAGTTAAAAGTTGCTATCCAAGCTTTTCTTAAAGAATCAACACTACACATCTTTTGTAGCCCAGCTTTTGATCCCTTAGGAACTGCGCCAATCCCCGACAAAAAAGTGTGCTTAGAGGCGATTTTACCGCAGCTAGAAGCGATCGCACCTCAAGGTATTCTCGCCGCCACCATATACGGACAAAAAGCAGGCGACAATGAACCAACTTGGATTGATTGGCTAGCTTTACCTGCTACAAAATATCCCGCCTTTGCCACATCACCGCTAGATTTGGTAAATACTGGCGATGAACCAGCCATCATATTTTTACTGGAGCGTTTACTCAATCCTGACCTGGATTGGCGTTTATTGACAGGTGGAGTTCGCGTACTTCTGCTGAACAAAAATGATTTGTTGCACATCATGTGTGATGCACCTGTTTGTCCAGGGCGTCAGCAAGTAGCAACTAAAGTTACACAGTTTATCCGCCAGTTAAAAATTCCCGGTATTATAGGGGTACGTGTCTACGGTCGCCGGGCTGGGAATAAAGAACCTTTTTGGAATTATGGCGTTGATCTTGAGCATCGCCAACGTTTAGTACCAGAAGCAACTCCAGAATTTGCTGCTACTTCTAAATACGTTAACGATCTGGTAACCTCTGAGACTAGTGAGCCAATTTTGCGCCCTGACTTAACAACAGAAGAAGTTCAAAGTTTTGTCACTGAAGTCGCGCGAGATTGGATGACAAGGGCGAGTGCAACTGCGAAAAAATTCCTGTTACAAAGCCAGTTATTTATCGAAAGCGATCAGTCAGCAGAACAAAGCCGTGATGTTCAAGGACTTAAGGTCGCTTTAGTGTGGGGAACACTGGGATTATTACTTACCTTTCAAACTGATTGGGTGTTGGGTCGAATTATTGCAATTACTACACCTTCACCAAAAGTCGCCAGTGTCTTGCCTTCATCTTCGTCTGGGCAAAAGGCATCTTTGATATCTGGGAAAACTCAGAGTGAGAAAACGACATCTTTTACCAGTACTTCCAAAACAAAATCTTCTCCAAATCAGAGTTCTGTATTTAATGCTTCGGAGTTTACCCAAAGTGATGATACTCCGACAAATAATTTGGCAGCCGCACCACTGAAAGAAAAAGCAACCGCTACCGCTATTCTTTTAGCAGCGCGATCGCAGATGCCAAGTTTTAATGTCAGGCAGTTAGACGAGCAACTAGCACTGTATAAACAGCGTTTGGCTAGAACTGGTACTCCACCAGATGTGTTGATTATTGGCTCCTCCCGCGCTCTCAGGGGAGTAGATCCCGCAGCACTTTCTAAAGCTTTAGCGACTCAGGGCTATCCAAATCTTGATGTATTTAACTTTGGGATCAACGGTGCCACCGCACAAGTTGTAGACTTTGTGATTCGCCACGTACTGGAACCATCAGAACTGCCTAAAGTAATTATCTGGGCAGATGGGGCCCGTGCTTTCAACGGTGGACGCGAAGATATTACCTTTAAATCCATCGCTGCATCAGCTGGTTATAAACAAGCATTCCAAAAAATACCGACAACTGCAAATAGCAATGATTTGCCCAAAAATCAGACAAGTTCGGAAGAACAAAAGATAAAAGAAGAAAAACCGGAAATTAGCGCCTATGAAGCTGTCGATCAGTCGTTAAATCAGGCTCTAGCATCTCTTTCTGCTAGCTATCCAAACCGCGACCAAATTAAAAGTTTACTGCAAAAACAACTGCTTATAATTGGTCGCAATCAGACAATTGCATCACAAAGACACCTAACAGACGGTACTTCAGATGAAAGTACTTCCCAGCAAGCAGTTGATTTTGATGGCTTTCTACCTTTGTCAATTCGCTTCAATTCTGCTAGATACTATCAAAAACATTCTAGAGTTTCGGGAAATTACGACAATGACTATAAATCTTTCCAAATAGAAGGACAGCAAGATGCTGCCTTTCAAGAAGTGCTTCAGTTTGCCCAGTCTCAGAAAATTTCTTTAGTGTTTGTCAACATGCCTCTCACGGAAGATTATTTAGATCCAGTGCGTAGACAATATGAGCAAGAATTTCAGCAATATATGTTGCGTCTAGCTACTAATCCCAACTTTATTTATCGAGATCTGAGCCAACAGTGGCCAAAAGCAAATGACTACTTTTCTGATCCCAGCCACCTCAACCGCTTTGGAGCATACGAAGTCTCCAAAAAGCTGGCTAATGATCCGATGATTCCCTGGCCAGTGAAGTAGGGGAGTGGGGAAGAAGCAGGGAACTCTTAGCTGCGAGCAAGGGAGAAGAATTTTCCCCTCAGCAAGAGCAGCCCCTCGCCCCTGGAGCCTCTTTTCAATGCCCCATGCCCCATGCCCAATGACAAATGACAAATGACAAATAACTAAAAAATGAACTTTATATCAATTTTTTATGGGCTGTTCTTGTTGAGTGTGTTAGGAATTTATTGGTCTTTAGCACAGCAGAAATTGCGATTGTGGACGCTGCTAATTGCCAGCTTGGTTTTCTACGCATCTTTGCAGATGCAGTACATCCCATTACTATTAGCATTGACGTATATTAATTTCCGTGTGGGGCTAGAGATTGGGAAAAATACCTCGCCAGGAAAACATTCTCTTGACTGGCAAATTTCTAATGAAGAGTGGCAATTTGCCCAAGGTGACTGGAATCGCCGTCGTTTAAAAGTTTTGTGGCTGGGGATAGTTCTAAATGTTTTACTGTTATTAGGTTATAAGTATTTTACCCCTTTGTTCAAGTTTGTTTTTAATGTGCAAACAAACTCACCAGATAGCTCTTTTAAATTAATTGCACCCTTAGGAATTTCATTTTTTACCTTTGAATGCATTGCCTATTTAGTAGATGTTTATCGCGGTGCCCCTGCTACTGAGCAGTTTCTCCAATTTGCTACCTACAAATTATTCTTCGTAAAACTGATTTCAGGGCCGATTACGCGCTACCACAACTTAGCCAATCAATTCAATACACTAGACTTACCCAATAGCGATAGAGTCGCTGAGGCGCTGTGGTTAATTGCTAGAGGCGCAGTCAAAAAAGGTATTTTTGCAGACCACCTTGGTATTTTCGTCGATTTATGTTTTGGTAATCTACAACGGGCAGGTAGTACCGATCTCTGGTTAGCTACATTCGCCTACGGTTTGCAGTTATATCTAGATTTCAACGGTTACGTAGACATCGCCCGTGGTAGTGCGATGCTTTTCGGCTTGGTTATACCTGAAAATTTCGATTTTCCCTACTTCAGCACCAATATTTCAGAATTTTGGCGGCGCTGGCATATCACTTTAGGAGATTGGCTACGTAACTATGTCTACTTTCCTTTGGGTGGTTCCCGTCGGGGTTTAGTCCGTACCTGCTGGAATTTATTTATTGTGATGCTAATCGCTGGTATCTGGCACGGTGCTGCTTTGGGTTATGTAGTTTGGGGCATATTCCACGGTATAGCCTTGGTGGTTCATCGACTTACAGATACTATGAGCGATCGCTTTGAAAATCTAGAACAATTCTGGCAAAATCCTCTGGGTATCTTTGTCGCTTGGTTATTGACTCAACTAATGGTTTTTACCTCTTGGATTTGGTTCCGCTTACCTAATCTCCAAGACTCTTCTTTAGTAATTAGGCATCTTTGGGGCTATCCGGCTGACGCTCAGTTTGCTGAAAAGGTCTATGTAGAAGCCTTAAATATGAGCCAATACCAACTCACTTGCGTACTTCTAGCTTTAGCTGCCCTTATGGCTCTAGTCTATACCTTCAACCGAATACTGAAATTAGAGTTTAACTGGCCCCTTAAGCTTGTCTTCGTCCCCCTATGTTTCTACGCTGTTTGGTTATTAGCTCCTGAAGGCAGTTTGCCCTACATATACTTTGATTTTTAACTGAAATATCAGACAACAGAGAACTTATTATCTCGTTACAAATCAGCCAGATTTAAAATCTTTCTCACAGGCTAATTGTAAAAGAATGTAAAGTCAAGTAACTAAGGAATCGCATCATTAGAAAGTGATAGCTAGTTTGGTGTTGAAGTGGCTTAAAAAGTCTCAATCCATTGCTTTGTATGGCTATTCGTTATAGTAGAAAACTTTAGAGTTCGATGAGCTTGTTAAATAATTTTGTTACAGAGTATTAAGTCACAACTCACGTCCAAGTAAATTCATGTAGACTAGATTTCAACAGGCGAACAAAATCCGCTTGTTCCATATTTAACAACCCATAGCACTTATAAAACCATGACCACAACCTTACAACGGCGCTCTGGCGCTAGTGTATGGGATCGCTTCTGCGAGTGGATCACCAGCACTGATAACCGTATATATATCGGTTGGTTTGGTGTACTGATGATCCCAACCCTGCTAGCTGCTACTGCTTGCTTTGTAATCGCCTTCATCGCAGCACCTCCAGTAGACATTGATGGAATCCGTGAACCCGTTGCAGGTTCTTTGATCTACGGAAACAACATCATCTCTGGTGCAGTTGTTCCTTCCTCCAACGCTATCGGCTTGCACTTCTACCCAATTTGGGAAGCTGCTTCCTTAGATGAGTGGTTGTACAACGGTGGCCCTTACCAGTTGGTAGTTTTCCACTTCTTGATCGGTTGCGCTTGCTACCTGGGTCGTCAGTGGGAACTTTCTTACCGCTTAGGTATGCGTCCTTGGATCTGCGTAGCTTACAGCGCACCTTTGGCTTCCGCTACCGCAGTATTCTTGATCTACCCAATCGGTCAAGGTTCATTCTCTGATGGTATGCCTTTAGGTATCTCTGGAACCTTCAACTTCATGATTGTGTTCCAAGCAGAACATAACATCTTGATGCACCCCTTCCATATGTTAGGTGTGGCTGGTGTATTCGGCGGTTCATTGTTCTCTGCAATGCACGGTTCCTTGGTTACATCTTCTTTGGTGCGTGAAACCACCGAAACCGAATCCCTTAACTACGGTTACAAATTCGGTCAAGAAGAAGAAACCTACAACATCGTTGCAGCCCACGGCTACTTCGGTCGTTTAATCTTCCAATACGCTTCCTTCAACAACAGCCGTTCACTGCACTTCTTCCTAGCAGCTTGGCCTGTCGTCGGTATCTGGTTTACCGCTTTGGGTATCAGCACGATGGCATTCAACTTGAACGGTTTCAACTTCAACCAATCAGTAATTGATTCCCAAGGTCGCGTCATCAGCACCTGGGCAGATGTGATCAACCGCGCTAACTTGGGTATGGAAGTAATGCACGAGCGTAACGCTCACAACTTCCCCCTAGACTTAGCTGCTGGTGAAATTACTCCTGTAGCAATGACAGCTCCTGCTATCAACGGTTAATTCTGAAGATTTAGCTGAATAAAAGGCGCCCTCCAGAAATGGGGGGCGCTTTTTTGTTGTAATTATTTTAAAACGGAGTGTTTAATAAATCCTGTAGTAGATTTTGTTCTATTTCCCATTTGCATAGACGCCCTCTCGGCGGCTTGTAGAAGACATCGCACTCCACTATGTTAAATTCAAGCTACAACTCCTGCGGATGAGGAATTAGGTAATGGCTGCTTCTGTGGAACATGGCTTAAATAATAGCGCTTTTATCCCTCCCTCAGAAAGTGGCGATCGCTTAACCCGCCACGAATTCGAGCGTCGTTATACAGCAATGCCTGATAAAAAAGCAGAATTAATCGAAGGAGTTGTTTACGTGGCATCACCCCTGCGTTTTAGAAGTCATGGTCAACCTCATGGACAGTTAATTACCTGGTTGGGAGTTTATCAAGTTTCCACTCCAGGTTTAGCGCTAGGTGACAATGCTACCGTGCGCTTAGATTTAGACAATGAACCACAGCCTGATGTTTTGCTGTTGATAGATAAACCAGCCAGAGGACAGGCGCAAATTAGTGAAGATGATTACGTAGAAGGCGCACCGGAATTAGTAGCAGAAGTAGCAGCCAGTAGTGCATCGATTGATTTGTACGACAAAAAACGCGCCTACCGCCGCAACGGAGTGCAGGAATATATCGTCTGGCAGACTTTAGAGAATAAACTCGACTGGTTCTGTTTGCAAAATGGTGAATATTTACCACTTGTGGCAGATGCAGATGGTGTGATTAAAAGTAAAGTATTTCCAGGTTTGTGGTTAGCTGTCACCTCATTAATCACAGGAGATATGACGAAAGTTATAGCAGTACTGCAACAAGGATTAAATTCAAAAGAACACGCTGAGTTATGTTGAGGGTTTAACTTAGCAAAACTTAGGATTTGCCTTGCTGGCAGTACCTGTGGCTTTGCAAGCGCCTGTAATTTATAGCCAAGCAAATGCAACAGCTAGCTGAGTCGATCGCAGTCAAAGTCCGATCAAAAGACTTTTTGGGATCGAGGATTCTGATTCACAGAAAAGGGTCGGTTTATCAAATGCTTACCAACGCCCACGTACTCAGGTCGGGTAAGCCACCTTATCAGATTCAAACTCCTGATGGCTTAATCTATGCGGCTGATTTGTCCAAGATGAGCGATCACTCTGTTGCTTCCTATTTTAAGGGTAACGATTTAGCTGTATTATGGTTTCGTAGTCCCAAAATTTGCTATACAGTTGCATCTCTAGGCCATGCATCAACTTTGAGTGTAGGAAATGAAGTTTTTGCTGCTGGGTTTCCCTTTGACAGCCAAGCTGACTTTTCCCGTTATCTCTTTAATGAAGCGATCGCTTACTATACCCCTAACTCAAAGCCCTATTCTCTCATGATTGATTCTCATTAAATTAAATTGTTGATAATTATATAGTGTGAAACCCTGGATATTTCGTTGTTTTACGACTTAACGGGAAAAGTCAGATTCGTGCCTTACCATCTCGTCGGTAAAGAGTGCTTTCAAAGTGCTGAGTTAGGACAGACGCGATTAATCGCGTCTGTACAGGAGTTAGCAGTTAAAAATTTCTCCCCTTGCTCCCCTGCTTACACTCTGTGCCCTTTCAGCAAATTAGTTAATTTCTAATGAATCAATCATTTGTTCAGCGATTTTTAACAAATCATCATATTGACTTTCTTCCGATGCATAAGTAATTATGTAGGCTTTATTGTTGCTTAAAGTCCAAACTGCTTTCCGTTTTACAGTATATTTATCTTCATTTACCCGAATAAACTACTTCATGTGCTGGGCGATTTGCTAGTTGAGTTAAACGTGATTTATCAATTTTTGCATCCGCAAGAAATTGCGTTATTTCATTAACTCTTGAGCTAGTATATTCATCCAATGAAATAGGTTCTTTTAAATCTTCAATTTATACAGTCAGGTTGCTTTGATAAGGTTTTTCTACATTTTTTTGAGGTGACAAAAATCTAGCTACATCTATTGTAGTTGTGTTATATTGTTCTATTTCTTTGATTGACCAAGTTTTAGGATATTTTATTTTAATTCCATAAGTAAGATTTTCATAAATCAAGGAATTTGTTACAAGTGATGGCTCTTGTGAGGTTGAGCTAAATATTTGTTGTAATTTTGGAATCACCAGCACTGTCATAGAAAATATGATAGTTAACACCGTCAAAGTTAGGGCGGTTTTTTTAGTTTTTGACCACTGTTTATTATTTATCGTTAAGTTTGTCAGTGCTTGTAAAGCTGTAGGTGCTGACTGGTAGCGTTGACCAAAATGGTATCTCACCATTCGATCTAAAATGTCTGCTAGTTGAGGACTGACTTGGACTTGGTTTCGCCAAATAAATTCTAATGTTTTCGGGTCAATTGGTAGTTTGAGAGGGAAAATACCAGTCAGTGCTTGAATTCCAATCATTCCCACAGCGTAAATATCGCTGCAAAGTTGTGGCTGTCCGTTATATTGTTCGCTAGGCATATAACCAGGAGTGCCAACAGCCACTGTTCTTCCCTGATTATTAGCCATCAAGGTGCTGATTTCTTTTACTGCCCCAAAATCAATCAAAAAAAGCTTGCCATCAGCAGCACGTCTGATTAAATTGGCAGGTTTGATATCGCGGTGAATAACGTTCTGCTGATGGACAAACTCTAATATTTTCAATATGTCCCGTAAAAAAGCAATTACTTTCTCTTGATTCCATTGTTGACCAGGTTTTAATTCTGTGCTTAGATCATCACCCTGTACATATTCTTGAACTAAATAAAATTCTTGATTTTCTTCAAAGTGAGCCAAAAGTCGGGGTATTTGCTCGTGGTTGCCTAACCTATAAAGAACATCCGCTTCCGTATCGAATAACCGCATTGCTTGTTGTAAAGCTTGCGGATCAGTAAATTGGGGCTTGAACCGCTTGACAACGCAATGAGGATTGCGAGGTAAATCCATATCTTCAGCTAGATAAGTCTCCCCAAACCCACCCTGTCCCAATTTTCTAACGATTTTGTAGCGCCCTCGGAGCATTGTTCCTAGCATTAAATTCACTCAGGCTCTTACCAATTATCACTCATCGAATGATTGATACTGATTTTCTCACAGAATTTAACATAGAGTCCAAAACTACAAGCTTTAGTCAGTTCAAGGGTGTATGATCAGGAACGAAAATAGGTTCTGGGTTGGAGTTGTGAGAGATTATTTTCTAAAAATATCGTGTATTTTTGGATACATTTACTAAAATGTTACTCGTTTATATGAGTAAAATATTGATTTTAGATTTCCAACAGGTTTTTACTAAACAATTCAATATAAAATCTAAAACTTAAAATCCAAAATTAACATGGCAGACCTAACTCCTAATTCTAGTTTTAGTTTGACACTGCGCTTGCAGATTCCCAATCGTGTGGGGATGTTAGCATCGGTAACCCAGGCGATCGCAACTACTGGCGGTAATCTCGGTCAAATTGATTTAATCGAGCAAACCCGCAAAGAATCCACCCGCGATCTGACTGTGGATGCTGCTAGTACCGAACATGCTGAAACTATTGTGCAAGCAGTGAAAGCATTGCCAGACATCAAGTTACTCAGCGTCTACGATCGCACCTTTAATTTGCATCGTGGTGGCAAAATCAGCATTACCAGCAGAATTCCCTTAAGAAGTGTGTCTGATTTAGCAATGGCTTACACGCCTGGAGTTGGTCGAATTTGTACAGCGATCGCTCAAGATCCAGAGGAAGTTTACAAATTAACCATCAAACAAAACACTGTCGCCATTGTTACCGATGGTAGTGCCGTTTTGGGATTGGGAAATCTCGGGCCAGCAGCAGCCTTACCAGTAATGGAAGGCAAAGCAATGCTGTTTAAGGAATTTGCAGGGCTAGATGCTTTTCCCATTTGTCTGTCCACCCAAGATACAGATGAGATTATCCACACAGTCAAGAATATCGCGCCAGTTTTTGGGGGTGTGAATTTAGAGGATATCGCTGCACCTCGCTGCTTTGAAATTGAAAGAAGATTGCGCGAAGAGTTAGATATCCCCGTTTTTCACGATGACCAGCATGGTACAGCAATTGTCACCTTGGCAGCGTTGTTTAATTCCCTAAAACTGGTACATAAGTCAATGGCGGAAATCCGCATCGTGATTAATGGTGCTGGGGCGGCTGGAGTAGCGATCGCTCGGTTACTCCGTAAAGCTGGGGCAGAAAAAATCTGGATGTGCGACTCTAAAGGGATTATCTCTACTAGTCGTACCGATTTGACAGAAGAAAAACTCGAATTTGCCGTGAAAGCGCAGGGTACATTAGCAGGTGCAATGCAAGGAGCAGATGTATTTATTGGAGTCAGCGCACCGGGAGTTTTGACACCAGAAATGGTGCAATCAATGGCGAAAGACGCAATTGTGTTTGCAATGGCAAATCCGATTCCAGAGATTCAGCCAGAATTAATCAGTAAAGATGTTGCTGTGATCGCGACAGGTCGCAGTGATTACCCAAATCAAATCAATAACGTTTTAGCTTTTCCTGGGGTATTCCGTGGTGCTTTAGATTGTCGGGCCCATACAATTACCACCACAATGTACCTAGAAGCTGCAAGTGCGATCGCTTCTTTAGTTAAGCCTTCAGACTTGGATCGGGAACATATTATCCCTTCCGTCTTTGATGAGCGCGTCGTTACTGCTGTTGCTGCTGCTGTACAACAAGCAGCGCGTCAAGAAGGTATCGCTCGGAATTAATTAAAATAATGACTTTTATGGGATGGGCATCTCGCCCGTCCCACAGCACATTTTTATATGCAATCTCCTATAGTGAAATTGCCAAAACCAGCAAACCATTTTAGTTACTCTCCATCATTTTATGATTTCGGTTGTACAGCTTGTTTAACAACTTGTTCGTCCAAACCTAACGCTTGAGCTATCTGTTCAATATTCAATCCTAACGCCCATAGCTGAGGTATTGTTTCTAACTTTCCTTCTAGCTTGCCTTCTTCTTTACCTTCTTCTTTACCCTCTGCAAAAACTTCTTGGTAAAATCTAGTTTGCTTTAACTCACTTAATCCGAACATTTTTCCCATCTCCTCCCGGCTCAAGCGCGGCAATTTGTAGATTAATATCGTTTCTATCAATTGTATAATTTCCCTCTGTTGGGCGGCATTGAGAATTTCTTTTCGGGCGCTGTTTACAATCTCTATAGCTTTCGCTGTTGCAGTTGATTCTGGTTCAATGATTAGTTTGACTGTCTCAATCCCGATTGATGATGTGGGAATTGAGCTTAACTCGTTCAGGTAAACGCGAGTCACTCGTTGTGAGTTAAGTAATTCTGCATATCTGTCTGTATCTCCAGTATCAACGCTGCGATTGGGGAAGATGACAACACCACGCCAGGTGTTAGTTAATTCAGTTTTGTCGAGATAGTTAAAGATTTCAGCGAATAAACGGGAATAAATTTTTTTATCGGGTTGTAATTGCACCTCAGCAAAATAAATGGGTAGTTCTGGAGTATTGGGTAAAAATACACCATCAATTCTAAATGCCAGTTGTTTGACTTCGACTGAGGAAAATTGGTAAGCATTGGCTAGCGATGGCGGTTGGTTAATGAGTTCAAAGAACGTGCTGGGGAAGCTTTGAAAAATGCGATAAAAGATACTGTCGGTTTTCAAGGCAGCTGGTTTTACAGTTGATGAGCATATTTTACAGTTTTGCGTAGGCGTACTGTTGGCGTACCACTTGCCTACGGCACGCGCAGCGCAGCGTGTCGCAGACAAGCCTCTCCAAGAGTTGGCATCGCTCATTATGAGGCGTGTCAGATTGAGGACTGGTGAAGCACTCGTCCCCATTTGGTGATTGGATTATAAATAAAGCAACATCATCCGAAACACCACCACTTTGTCAACTGTTTGCAATGAAGTATCAAGCTGGCGACGAGTTTTTACAAGAACTGCCGTTGATTTTGGCGGGCCCAATTCTAAAACTTACTGAACCAGAGTCAGTAACAGTATGGGTCGCACTGAAACAGTCTTGTCAGATAGAACTCAAGGTTTATGACACAACAAATGATGGTGAAGCACTAGGAAATTGCTTGTTGGAGGGGGAACACTCCACTGTTGCTTTGGGTAAGTATCTTCACATTGCTGCTATAACGGCTCGGTCTATGGAGGGGAATCGTTTAACTAATAACCGCATCTATGCATACGACCTGCAATTTACTCTTGCTGACCAAACGCAGCAAACGCTACAGCAAGCATTATGCTCAAACTCCTCTCCCACAGTCAGCATCAGCTACTTTGAACATCAAAAACCAACCTTTGTTCTACCGCCAAACCGTCTGCAAGATTTGCAAATTATCCATGCTTCCTGCCGTAAACCTCATGGTCATGGATTTGATGCACTGCCGATTCTCGACGGTTTGATTGAGTCAAAAGCAAATCAACCCCAACACCGTCCGCACCAGCTATTCCTCACCGGAGATCAAATTTATGGCGATGATGTAGCAGAACCATCCCTGTGGGTTGCAAGTACTCTTGGTGATGCCCTTTTAGGTTGGGAAGAACAACTTCCCGTGAATGGAGTATACTGCACTCCCCAGCAACTACCCCCTGGAGAACGGGCTGATGTTGCGACAAATCAAGCTGGATTGACCGCAGGATTACATAATAAATCTGACAAAGTTAACAGTCATCTTTTCAGCCTGGGTGAGTATTACGCTACTTATTTACTAGCTTGGTCGCCAGTGTGCTGGCCCTTTGCATTTCCCAAAGGACACCAAGTAACGCACGATCGCAAAGCTATCAACAAGTGGAACCGACAAGTCAGGCATTTGCGACAATTCATTTATACCCTTGGGAAAGTGCGTCGCGCCCTTGCCAATATTCCCATGTACACCATCTTTGATGACCATGATGTTACTGATGACTGGAACCTAAACCAAGCTTGGTGTTTGCGAGTGCTGGGGCGTCCCTTGGGGCGAAGAATAGTCCAAAATGCATTGTTAGCTTACACGGTGTTTCAAGGGTGGGGCAATACGCCTGAGCAATTTGCAGAAGGGAAACCAGGTGAAAAGCTGTTGGCGGCTACACAAGCTTGGTCAGCTTCCCAAGGGAGAGATGCAAAAGCTGATGAGGCGATCGCTCGCTATGTAGGTATGCCAGCCAACGATCCCCACACAGACTTACCTATTTTAGTTCGAGACGGTTCAGTATTCATTCTGGATCGACATCCTGAAGCAATCACTTGGAACTACATAGTCAGGAGCGATTGCCATGAAATAATTGTGCTGGATACGCGAACTTGGCGGGGTTATCCAGCCGATCAAAAAGCGATCGCGCCGTCGATGCTGCTGTGTCCAAAAGCCTTTGAGCAACAACTAGTTTTACCTTTACAAGAAATAGCTGAACAAACTCAGATTCAAACTACATTTGTGATTGCGCCCACAAATGTATTTGGACTACAAGTGATTGATTGGATTCACCATTGGCACTTACAACAAGAGAAAGTTTTTTCAACGGATGTTGGAGATGCTTGGAACATTAATGTTGAAGCGCTGGCGAAATTCCTAACCACCTTATTTGAGGAACGTCAACAAGTCGTTATTCTATCAGGAGATATTCACTACAGTTCTGTTGCTCACTTGTCTTATGCACGCACCCATTCCAAATTACAGTCTGTCTTAGTGCAGTTAACCGCTAGTGCATTGAAGAATGAAGAGATTTTGACGCGGTTCATTCATACACGATTGAAAGATTGGTTGCTACCAGAAAAGCTGCGACATTGGATAGGGTGGATCAATCCACCCAATATGGTAGAAATTTCAGACAAACAATTACACCATAATCGCCAGTTGCTGACTAACTCACAGTGGCATTGTGTGCTGGAGTGGATACCTCGAAACAGTGTTCAGACTTCTCACTTCAAAGCAGATATATTCTCGTTGATAGCTCCCTGGAAACGTGCCGAAAATGCTAAATGGAAATGGTTACAACCCCTGATGTTTTGGAAATTTCGTTGGGTTCAAGACGGGCGAGAAGTAGTTGGATTGAATAATTTAGGTTTGGTTCACTTTGAGTTAGCAGATGGGAGTAGTTATTGCAAAGTTATTCAAGATTTGTACTGGTTTTCTTCTTGGTATCCAACCCAAATTGTTTATAGCCGTTTTGAGAGCCAGTTAACGCCTAATAAGTCATTGTTACGATGACCCTGGAAGATCCCCCCAACCCCCCGATAAATTGGGGGGCTTAATATAAAGGCTTGCTCTAATTCCCTCCTTTTTAAGGAGGGTTAGGGAGGATCAAGTCTTAAGCAAAGCAAGCGTATTGATTTTGGTTGTATATGTGGGCACTCTAGATTAAAGAAACTTACTGGAGAGTGATTTCTATGTCTACGACCCCAATTAGTGCAACATTGGCACAAACAGACAGAGATACTGTGTTGCAAGCCATTAGCACGATTAAAGAAAAGCTACCATTTTTGGTTGATTTGAGTTCCGACGATCGCAAGACTTTACCCAAGATGGGAGATAAAAGTCGGGCGTTTGTAAGCAAAGCATTAGAGGTGGCGGCGCAGAACCCAGAGTTTTTACCGCGATCGTTCGACTTGGAAGAGATGCAGAAGGACGTGCAATTATTTGAAGCGTTGTATCCGGTGTTATTGTCGTTGACGCAGTTACAAGAGTTGGTAGATGATACATCTCTTGCAGTCGGTAGCGAAGCTTATGCAGCCGCGTTGCAGGTGTATAACTACGCTAAAGCCAGTGGACAGGGCGCGGGTTTAGATGCAGTGGTTGTGGAAATGGGACAACGATTTGCTCGTAGAACTGTAAAGGTCGAGTATAAAGAACCAATGTTGTAGAAAACAAGTCGGTAGTTGCACCTTTGAGGTGCAACGTTGAAGCTCAGAATTTGGATGTTGGAGTTAAAAGCACGACATTCCGAGTTCTGAGCTTAATTATTGGAGTTCAGAGGCTCAACGTTTGAGCAAAAAGGTCGAAGTTCCGAGTTCAGAGGCTCAACGTTTGAGT